>JAWWCG010000088.1:0-9733 GCA_033720555.1 Kiloniellales bacterium
CTGGCCGGCGGCGGCGCGGCGGCGGGCTGGTGGGGCTGGACCTGGTACCGCGACGCCGCCAAGCAGGCTTGGCTGGTCGACGCCGCCGGCGGCGGCGACGCCGCGAGCCTGGGCGAGGCGCTGGCGCGGGCGCCGGACGGCGCGACCATCTCGATCCGCCCCGGCGTCTATGCCGAAAGCCTGGTAATCGCGCGTCCCGTGCACCTCAAGGCGCTGGCGACGGAGGACGGCGGCGAGGTGGTGATCCATCCCGACGGCGGGTGGTGCCTGCGACTGCGCGCGCCCTCCGGCTCGCTCGAGGGCCTCGCCTTCGAGGGCGGCGACGGCGCCGGGTCCTGCCTCGTGATCGAGAGCGGCGCGATGGAGATCGTCGGCAACCGTCTCGGCCCCTGGGCCGGCAGCGCCATGACGGTGCGCGACGGCGCGGCGCCGCTGATCCGCGACAACCGCTTCCTCGATATCGGCGGCTCGGCCGTGGTGTTCGACGACGGCGGCGGCGGCGTCGCCGAGGGCAACGAGATCGTCGGCACGGTCAAGTCGGCGATCCGCGCGTCGGCCGGCGCCGACCCGACGGTCCGCGGCAACGAGATCTCGGGCGCCGGCCAGGCCGGCCTGCTGATCGAGCAGGGCGCGCAGGGCGGCTACGAGGACAACCGCATCGCCGGCTCGCAAGCCTCGGGCATCGAGGTGCGCGCCGGGGCGGCGCCACGCGTCGCGGCGAACCTGATCGAAGACGCCGGCCAGGCCGGTCTGTTCATTCACGAAGGCGCGAAGGGAGAATTCCTGGACAATCGGATCCTGCGCAGCAAGCTCTCCGGGATCGTGGTCACCGGCGGCGCCGCGCCGCTGGTCACCGGCAACGAGGTGGCCGAGAGCGCGCAGCACGGGCTGCTGATCCTGGGCGGCGCGGGCGGGCGCTTCGCCGACAACCGGATCCACGGCAACCAGGGGCACGGCGTGGTGCTCGGCGGCGGTCAGGCGGCCGAGCTGGAAGACAACGAGCTGGCCGACAACCGCGCGCCGCAAGTGCGCCGGATCGCGCAATAGGGCCGGCGTAGGGCCGCACAGGGGCCGGAGGCGGAATGGAACAATGCGTACCTTCGTGATCGGAAGCAGTCCCGACGCCGACATCGTGCTGGCCGACGCCTCGGTCGGGCGTCGGCACGCCGAACTGGTGATCGCCGACGACGGCCGCTTTCACCTGACCGACTGTGGCGGCGGCGACGGCACCTGGCGCGCGGTGGCGCGGCGCGGCGGCGAGGAGGTGTGGGAGCGCACCCGCCAGAGCTTCGTCGCCGCCGCTCAGCCGCTGCGCTTCGGCAGCTATCGCACGACGGTCCAGGAGCTCTTGGCGCGCCGCCCGTCCGGCCCGCGCCATCAAGGCGCGGCGCACGCGCCCGCCGGCGCCGGTGGCGGCGAGCCGGCCTTGCGCGGCCCGGTCGAGCGCGACCCGCGGACCGGCGAGATCGTGCGCCGGAGGATCTAGCCGATGAGCGAGGGCGCGATCGATCGCAAGCCAGCGAGCGAGCGGCGGCCGCGGCCGAGCCGCATCGCCAGCTATCCCCTGGTGATCGCGGCGGCGCTGGGCGCGGCGGTGGCGCTGATCAAGATCTTCGAGGCGAGCCTCGAGGCGCCCTGGGACGCGCTCTTGATCGACCGCGAGCGCGGCACCTATCCGATCACGGTGCAGAACGTCATGTGGGTCGTGTTCATGCTGGGCCTGGGCGAGCTGTTCGTGCGCTGGCGCGAGGCGCAGGCCGAGCGCCGCCAGTTGCGCGCCGGCTATCTGCCGGAGGACGAGACCACGGTGCTGCAGGCGCCGGACCTCAGGCAGATCTACGCCCGCGCTCGCGACGTGGCGCGCCCGGGCAGCCCCGGCGCGCGGCGCTTTCTGCCGCGCCTCATTCAGCGGGTCGCGATCCAGTTCCAGACCAGCCGTTCGGTCGAGCAGGCGAGCACCCTGCTGAACTCCAGCCTCGAGCTCTACCTGCACGAGATCGACCTGCGCTATTCCATGACCCGCTACATCATCTGGCTGATTCCGAGCCTCGGCTTCATCGGCACGGTGATCGGCATCTCGCTGGCGCTGGCCTACGCCGGCGAGGTCGACCTGCAGGACCCGAGCCTGCTCGCCGAGCTGACCAAGCGCCTGGCGGTCGCCTTCAACACGACCCTTCTCGCGCTGGTCATGTCGGCGGTCCTGGTGCTGATCCAGCACGTGGTGCAGGCGCGCGAGGAAGGCGTCCTGAACGAGGTCGGCCAGTATTGCCTCGACAACCTCATCAACCGCCTCTACGCGGGCTAGCGCGCCATGCTGCTGAAGCCGCGGCGGCATCTGCAGGTCCTCAGCATCTCGGCGCTCGACCTCTTCGCCTCGGCGCTCGGCGTGTTCGTGCTGATCGCCATCCTGCTGTTTCCCTATTACCTCAAGGAGCCTTCCCAGGAGGCCGACGTCGACGGCGCGCGCGCGGAGCTGAGCGCCATGGGCGAGGCGCTGGAGGCGGCCCGGCTGACCGCGCGCGAGGCGGCTCAGTCCCGCGCCGAGGCGGCGGCGGCGCTGCAGCGGGCGAAGGCGGCGCTGGCGGACGCCGAGGCGGCCGCGGCCGACGCCGGCCAGTCGCGCGACGCCGCCGAACAGCGTGCCGATGCGGCGGCCGAGAAGATGGCCAGCGTCCAGGCCACGCCCGACGCCAATTTCGCCATGGCCGACCTCGACCTGGTGTTCGTGATGGACGCGACCGGCAGCATGGGCGACGAGATCCGCGACGTGCAGGCCAACCTCCTGGGCCTGGTCCGGGTGCTCACCCGCCTCGCGCCCACGCTCAACGTCGGCTTCGTCGCCTTCAAGGACCGCGGCGACGACTACCTCGTGCGCGCGTTTCCGCTGACCGCCATGCGCGGCGGCAACCTGTCGCGCATCCAAGCCTTCGTCGGGCAGCTCGAGGCCAGCGGCGGCGGCGACGTGCCGGAGCCGGCCGCCCTTGCCCTGGAGCGGGGCATCGCCATGTCCTGGCGGCCGGAGGCCGAGGGTCGGATCGTGCTGATCGGCGACGCGCCGAGCCATCGCCCGGACTGGGCGCAGGCCTTCGGCGAGGCGGCGGCCTTCGCCGGGGACCGGCGACGGGTCTCGGCGATCTTCACCGGCCGGGACCCGGAAGGCCGTGAGTTCTTCGAGCGCCTGGCCGCCGCCGGCGGCGGCGACTTCGTGCAGCACCGCGGGCAGATGATGGAAAGCGTCCTGCTGTCGGTGCTCGACGACACGGTGCGCTGGAAGCGCAGGGGGACATGACCCAGGGGAACATGACGCAGGGGGACATAACCATGGCGGAAGACGACCTGGAGCTGGAGAGCGCCTGGCGGCTGGCGGGAAGCGACGGCGCCGGCCGCGAGCAGCTCATCATCATCAACCGCGACGAGCTGACCCGCGCCTATCCCGGCATCACCGTGGGGCGGCATCCGAAGCTGTGCGACCGCACGGTCGACGAGCCGAGCCTGTCGCGCCGGCACTTTCGGCTCAGCCGCAGCGCCGAGGGGGTGACGATCGAGGATCTCTCGTCCCTGAACGGCACCCTGCTCGACGGCATGGCCCTGGCGCCCTACGTCCCGGTCAAGCTGGCGGACGGCCAGACGATCCGCGCCGGCAAGCTCACCCTCAAGGTCTCGCGCGTGGCCTGAGATGACCTGAGATGAAACGGCGCAACCGGGACCTCGTGCTGTTCAACCTCTCG
The DNA here is from genome assembly GCA_033720555.1 of Kiloniellales bacterium. GTDB lineage: Bacteria > Pseudomonadota > Alphaproteobacteria > Kiloniellales > JAKSDN01 > CALJXB01. The sequence continues at coordinate 3,729 of JAWWCG010000088.1, forward strand.
GCGCTCGACGTGCTGGCGACGGCGACCGGCGTTTTCGTGCTCTTGGCGGTGCTGCTGATGCCCTATTTCCGCAAGACGCTGGACGCCCACGCGGAGATCGCCGACGTCCGCGCCTCGATCGAACGGCTGGAGGCGGAGGTCGAGGGCGCCCGGCGCGCGGCGGCCAGCGAGGCCGCGGCGGCGGCGGAGATCGCGGCCGAGGCGCAGGCCCTCGAAGCCGCCGCCGCCCAGCGACGGGCGGCCAACGACGAGCTGACGCGCGAGGCGGCGCGCGCGCGCTCCCGCGCCGATCAGGACGAGGCGCGGGTCGCGACGCTCGAGCGCGCCTACGACAAGCGTCTCATCGAGTCCCTCGACCTGGTCTTCGTCGTCGACGTGACCGCCAGCATGCGCCCGGCGATCCGCGACCTCAGCCTGTCGCTCAGCGGCATCGTTCGCGTCCTGCAGCGCCTGGTGCCGTCGTTGCGCGTCGGCGTGGTGGCTTATGGCGACTACGACACCGGCGCCGGCTGGTCGGTGCGCAGCCTGCCGCCGACGCCCACGCAAAGCGCGATGGCGGAGGTCCAGGGCTTCGTCGACTGGCTCGCCCGGGCGATCCGCAGCAGCCGGACGCCCAGGGAAGCCGTCTATCAAGGCTTGCGCGAGGCCTTGTCGCTGCCGCTTCGCTCCGGCGCCAAGCAGTCGGTCATCGTGATCGGCGATGCCGCGCCCCACCGCAACGAGGAAAACGCGACCCTGGACCTCGCCCGCCGCTATCTGCGCAGCGGCGGCGAGCGCAGCGTTTCCGCGCTCTTTATCGACACACCCGCCTACCGTCTCTACGGCAGCGGCGACCGCGAGTTCTTCGCCGCCCTGGCGCGCAGCGGCGGCGGCGAGTTCAACGAGCACAGCGGCGAGATGATCGAGAGCGTTTTGCTCTCCGTGCTCGATACGCGCTAGCGGCCGGCCAGGTGGTCGGGGCGCAGCCGGGGCGCGACCGGGGCGCGACCGGGGCACGCGATCTGGACGCGCGGTCGCCCTGAAATGGACAAGTTGTAATGGCAATCCCGGAGCCATGTGGGGTAAGGTTGGCCAAGCCTCGCCAAGCAATTGGCGTCAGGGAAAGCTTTGTTGCACATAAAATTTCGAACGGGAGGCCAAGTATGTCCGAGGTACGTGAGAACTGCCACATTCCCAAGCTGCAGGAACAATTCGCCGAGGGCAAGATGGACCGTCGCGATTTCCTGCGCTATTCGACGCTGCTCGGCATGTCGGCGGCGGCGGCCTACGCCTTCGTCGGCAAGGTCACCGGCCAGGATTTCGCGGCGCCGGCCCATGCCCAGGAAATTCCGACGGGCGGCACCGTGCGCATTTCCATGCGCGTGCCGGAAGTGACGACGCCGCACACCTTCTCCTGGGTCTACGATTCGAACATCGTCCGTCAGGTCTCGGAATATCTGACCAGGACCGGTCAGGACAACATCACCCGCCCCTATCTGGCGGAAAGCTGGAGCGCCAGCGACGACCTCAGGACCTGGACGCTCACCATGCGCGACGTCAAGTGGCACGACGGTCGTCCCTTCACGGCGGAGGACGCGGCCTGGAACCTCAGGCATGCCCTGGACGAGGCGACCGGTTCCTCGGTGATCGGCCTGATGAAGGGCTACATGCTGAACGAGGTCGACGGCAAGACCGAGCTGTGGGACGCCAACGCCATCGAGGTGGTGGACGACCGCACCCTGCGCTTGAACCTCAAGGAAGCCCAGGTGGCGGTGCCCGAGCACCTGTTCCACTATCCCATGCTGATTCTCGACCCCGAGGAGGGCGGCAGCTTCGGCGTCGGCTCGCGGGGCACCGGCCCGTTCGAGCTGGTCGAGCACGCGGTTGGCGAGAAGTCGGTGCTCAAGGCGCGCCCGGACTACTGGGGCGACGGGCCTTACCTGGACGAGCTGCAGTTCATCGATCTCGGCGACGACCCCTCGGCGGCGATCGGCGCGATGGCCTCGCAGCAGGTCCACGGCATCTACGAGGGCGACGTCAGCCAGCTCGACGTCTTCAAGGCCATGCCGCACGTGACCATCTACGAGGCGCTGACGGCGCAGACCGGCGTGGCGCGCGTGCAGGTGGACCGCGAGGAGTTCAGCGACCCGCGGCTGCGCAAAGCCATGCGCCTGGCGGTCGACACGCAGCGCTGCCTGGAGTTGGCCCACCGCGGCCTGGGCGCGCCGGGCGAGCACCATCACGTCAGCCCGGTGCATCCCGATTACCAGAAGATCGAGTTCATGGGGCGCGACGTCGAGGCGGCGAAGGCGCTCTTGGCCGAGGCCGGCTATCCCGACGGCTTCAGCACCGAGATCGCCGGCAAGAAGGACCCGGCCTGGGAGCTCCAGGCGGTCCAGGCCATGGTCGAGCAGTGGAAGGACGCCGGCATCAACGTCAACATCAACGTCATGCCGTCGGCCCAGTTCTGGGATGTCTGGGACAAGGTGCCGTTCGGCTTCACCGCCTGGACCCACCGGCCGCTCGGCTTCATGGTGCTTGGCCTCGCCTACCGCACCGGCGTGCCGTGGAACGAGTCCAACTACTCCAACCCGGAGTTCGACGAGCTGCTGACCCAGGCCGAGGGGACCCTGGATATCGAGGAGCGGCGAGAGATCATGGGCAAGCTCGAGAAGATCATGCAGGAGGACGGGCCGATCACGCAGCCGCTCTGGCGCTCGCTCTTCGTCGCCTACGACAGTCGCGTCAAGGGCTTCAAGCTGCACCCGACGTTCTATATCTTCGGCCAGGAGATCGGCATCGAAAGCTGATCGGCATCGAAAGCTGATCGGCATCCAAAGCTGATCGGCCTTGGGCGATCGTGAGGCAGGGCCTCCGCCGGCAGACGGCGGGGGCCTTTGCCGTTTCGCGGCCGTTCGCCGCGGCGGACCGTCGGGCGGTTTGCTTGCCGGTGCGCCATCCAGTATGACGAAGCGATGCAGCTCTATCTTTGGATCGCGCTGGGCAGCGCCCTCGGGGGCGCCGGGCGCTACTGGTGTTCGGGGGTGATCGCCCGTCACTTCGGCGAGACCTTCCCCTGGGGCACGCTGGTGGTGAACGTCCTCGGCTCGTTCCTGATCGGCCTGCTGGCGACGCTCAGCGAGCCGGACGGCCGGCTGCTGATGAGCCCCGCCCTGCGCCAGTTCTTCATGATCGGCGTGTTCGGCGGCTTCACCACCTTCTCCAGCTTCAGCCTGCAGGTCCTCAACCTGATGCGCGACGGGCAATGGCTGCCGGCCTCGCTCTACGTGCTCGCCTCCGTGGCGCTGTGCCTGATCGGCGTGTGGCTGGGCCACGGCCTCGGCGTCGCGATCAACCGCTAGCAAGGAAAAGCGCCATGCAGATTCCCGAACAAGCCATGCTGCTGCGGATCTTCCTGGGCGAGAACGACCACACCGACGGCCGGCCGCTCTACGAGGCGATCGTGCTCAAGGCGCGGGAGATGCACCTGGCCGGTGCCACCGTCCTGCGCGGGCCGATGGGCTTCGGCAAGACCAGCCGCCTGCACACGGCGAAGATCCTGCGCCTCTCCGAGGACCTGCCGGTGGTGGTGGAGATCGTCGACGCCGAGGAGACCATCCGCGGGTTCCTGGCGGCGATCGAGCCGATGATGACCGGCGGCCTGATCACCCTGGAGAAGGCCCAGGTGGTGCGCTACAGCGGCGAGCAGGAGAAGGGCTAGGGATGCGCGAACGCCGCGCCGGCGGGCGGCGCGCGCAGGACGCCAAGTTCGCTAGATCCTGATGATCCAGCCGCGCCGGTAGAGGGCGTAGAGCACCAGCCACCAGACCAGCACCGTGGCCAGGGCGAAGGCGAGCGAGCCGTCGAGGCGGCCGGCCAGCGGCACGAAGAGATCCTGGTAGAGCCACAGGTGGAGGCTGCGCCCGTCGGCCGCGTGGATCACGTTGAGCAGGCGGGCGACCAGGCCCGAGGCGAAGAACAGGGTGATCGCGTTGACGCCCATGACCTGAAGTGGCCAGCCGAGCCACGACCAGCGCCGCACCTCCATCACCTCGTAGCAGAGCGCCAGGAGCAGCAGGGAGCCGCCGGCCGTGAATACCACGTAGGAGCTGGTCCAGAGCTGCTTGTTCAGCGGCAGCACGAGGCCCCAGAGGGCGCCGGCCAGGAGGCAGGCCAGGCCGGCGGCGGCGAGCTGCCAAGTCACGCGGCTGGAGACCGCGGCGCCTTTCACCCGGAGGCCCGCCGCGTAGCCGAACATCACGCTGGCCGTTGCGGGCAGCGTGCTGAGCAGGCCCTCCGGGTCGAAGCCGTCGCGATAGAGGTGGGCGGGCCCGAGCACCAGGCGGTCGACGTAGCTCGGCAGCGCGCCCTCGGGCGTCAGCACGCCGGCGCCGTAGCCCGGCACGGGAACCAGCGCCAGCGCCGCCCAATAGGCGAACAGGACCAGGCCGACCGCGGCGATCTGGAGGCGCGGCGGCAGCGCCAGGACCAGCGCGACGGCGAGCAGATAGGCGAGCGCGATGCGCTGCAGGACCCCCATGATGCGCAGCGTGGCGAGGTCGACCGGCGCGCCGTTGACCGCCCAGTCCATCACCATGGTCGAGGCGTTGAGGATCAGCCCGAGGGCGAACAGGGCGGCCACGCGGCGGATCAGCCGGCGCTGGAAGGCGCCCCGCTCCGCCGCGCCGGCCGCGCGGTAGCGGGCCAGGGTGAAGGGGATCGCCGCGCCGACGATGAACAGGAAGGCGGGGAAGATCTGGTCGGTCGGCGTGAAGCCGTGCCAGTCCGCGTGGCGCAAGGGCGGGTAGACGTGGCTCCAGCTTCCCGGGTTGTTGACCAGGATCATGCTGGCGATGGCGAGGCCGCGGAAGCTGTCGAGGGAGGCTAAGCGCATGGCGCCGACTCGGCGGTGGGCGGTGCCTCTTTGTCGGCGAACTCGCCCGGCGCCGCAAGCGGCGCGGGCGGCGGCCCAAGAGTGGCCTACAAGGGGAGCCGCCGGCCGATCTGCGCCTCGAGCGCGCGCCGGTAGACGGCGGCGGCGACCGCCACGTCGGCGAGGCCGAGGCCGGCGAAGACCAGGGCGGTGCGTTCCTCGTGGGAGCGGCGCCCGGCCAGGCGCCCGGCGACCAGGTCCGCCACCTCGCCGTCGTAGGGCTCCTGATAGGCCAGGCCCTCGCTGCCGGCCTGCGCCTGGTCGTCGGTCACCACCCGGTCGAGCCGGGAGAGGCTCTCGGAGATCCACGACAGGCCCAGGTCGACCATGCTGGCGAAGGAGCCGGGCGCCAGCCAGGCCGCGTCGAGGAACGGCTCGGTGCGCGGCACCACCGGGGTCGAGGTGACGACGATGTCCATGCCGAGCAGCGCGGCGCGCGGCTGCTCGACCGCCTCGGCATCCAGGCCCTGCGCCCGGGCCTCCGCGGCGAAGGCCTCGGCGGTCTCCAGACGGCGGCTGTAGGCGCGCACCACGCCGATCGGGAAATGCGGCCGCAGGGCGGTCAGATGGGCCCGGGCCTGCAGCCCGCAGGCGATGAAGCCGATCGAGGCGCTGTCCCGCCGCGCCAGCCGGCGCGCCGCCACGGCGGTGATCGCCGCGGTGCGCACCCCGGTGATCCACCGCGCGTCCATGACCGCGACCGGCATGCCCGACTCGGCGTCGCTCAGCAGGATCAGGCCGGCGATATGAGGCAGCCCGCGGGCCTGGTTGTCGGCGACGCCGACCCACTTCACCCCGGCGAAGGGCGGGTCTTGCAGGACGCCGGGACTGGCGAGGAACAGCGCCTGCTCGGGCGGGTGCAGGGCCAGCTTCGGTTTCATCACGGCGCGGCCCTCGGCCTTCGCGCGGAACATGGACTCCACCGACTGCTCGACGTTCGCCAGGGTGAGGCCGCAGGCCTCGACGTCGGCGTCGCAGAGATAGAGGATGTCTTGGCTCGGGGTCATGACGGGGCCAACCTGAGCACGGACGGCGGCCCCGGCGCAAGCGCTTCGCGGTCAGCCGCCGAGGCGGATCAAGGCGTCCACCGCGA
>JAWWCG010000089.1:0-9692 GCA_033720555.1 Kiloniellales bacterium
CCGGACCTTGCAAGACCGCATCGACCTGCGACCTTGAATTGAACGGTAACACAACTGTCACAAAAAGTCAAAAATTACTTCAAGTATTCGAGACGATTTATGGCGGCTTGCAGAAAATATCAGAAATGTATCATTTTATACTTAAGATATTAACCATGATTATTATGAAATAGCAACGGGCACCTAGGGCGAGCTGCCGCTCCTGGGCCGGAGCGGCTCACGATCGCTCGCCGGGCTCGTCCTTTTCCCGGTCTTTTGCGCCCCAATCTTCCGCGCCCGCGTCGTTTTCGGCCGCGTCGTTTTCGGCAGCCGCGGCGCCGTCCTCCACGATCTCCCAAATCCTGGCGTGGGTGGCGACCCGCTCCGGGCGCACCAGGCGGACCCGCTCGACGATGCCGGCGGAGCCCGCCTCGCGCTCCAGGGCGAGCAGCTGATGCACCTTGTGGTCGCAGAGCCCGGCCGCGTAGTCCGCCTCGCCCCGGGCGGCCGGCAGGGCCGCGTCCAGGCCGGGCGCGCCGTAACGCTCGACAAACTGCCGCGCGAGCTGCTCCACCACCTGGAAGAATTCGGCTTCCGGGATCTCGGCGACCTCCGCCAGGGCGGCGAAGCCGAAGCTCGCGACGCCCAGCCAGCCGTGGGCGAAGGCGAGGCGCTCCTTGCCCGCCAGATCGCCGATGCTGGCGTCGGCGAAGACGAAGCTGCCGGGCACCGCCCACTCCCCAACCTCCGCCGCCCGCGGGAAGACGTGCAGGTCGGAGGTGTCGAGGCGGACCACCTTGGGGAACTTGCGCATGCCGGCCTCCGGGGGCGAGTGCGCGGCAGAATAGCGCGGATCGGGGCGCCGCGGTCGATTCGCGATGCCATGGCGGCGGGACGCTAGACCTTGCATGGCGCCTCACGGGCACGCACATTACGCCGAGATGACTCGATTCAGCGGCAATTCCGGAAATTCCGCCGCCAGGCGCGGCGCGGCGACTTTGGCGCTCGCGCTCTGTGTCCTGGCGGCGGCGGCCGGCGGGGCGCCGGCGGCGGCGGTCACCATCGCGCCGCACCGCGCGGTCTACGCCCTCGAGCTGGGCCAGGCCCGCTCCAACAGCAACGTCACCCAGGCCGAGGGCCGGCTGGAGTACGAATGGGACGACGTGTGCGACGGCTGGACGGTGCGCCAGCGGACCCTGCTGACCATGGTCCACCGCAGCGGCCAGGCGATTCAGTCCAACTGGGCGATCAACTCCTGGGAGTCGAAGGACGGCCTGAAGTATCGCTTTTTCGTGCGCCGCTTCCAGCCCGGCGGCACGGTGGACTCGATCCGCGGCCACGCCGAGCTCGACGGCCCCGGCCTGGGCGGCCGCGCCGTGTTCTACGACCCGGAGGAACGGGTCATCGAGCTGCCCGAGGGCACGCTCTTTCCGACCAACTACAGCCTCGAGATGATGGCCTTGGCGGAGGCGGACGAGCTGCCGAGCTGGCGCGTCATGTTCGACGGCTTCGGCGAGGACGAGCTGCTCGGCGTCAGCGCCGCCAGGGTCGCGGCGCTGGCGGCGGGCGAGACGGCCAGCGTCGACTCGGCCATGCTCGCCGACCAGCCGTCCTGGCGGGTGCGCCTGGCGTTCTTTCCGCTCGACCGGCGGACCCCGGAACCGGACCGCGAGCAAGGCTTTCGCGTGTTCGCCAACGGCGTCGTCGACGAGCTGGAGATCGACTACGGCGAGTTCTCGATCGACGCCGCCCTCGAGGACCTGACCTCTCTGCCCGAGGCCTCCTGTCAGTAACGTGGCCCCCCGGGTGACGGCTAATCCTCGCGCGGCCGGCCGGCGCCCAACGGCCAGCTCCGCCCCTTGACGACAGCCGCCGGCCCCAGCTTGTCCCGCACCCTGTCGATCGCCTGCTCGACGCGGGCGTGGCGCGCACGTTCGGGCTCCAGCAAGTTGGGCGGGTCGGCCAAGGCGCCGTCCGCGAGATCCATCACGCCGACCCCGATCAGGCGAAAGCGGCGGCCGTCGCACTCGCGGCCCAAGAGGCGGTTGGCCGCCTGATAGATCCGCTCGGCGAGCTGGGTCGGGTCGGCCAGGCGCTGGCGCCGGGTGAGCAGCCGGAACTCCCTGGTTTTCAGCTTCAAGGCGACCGTACGCCCGGCCAGGCCGGAGCGCTTGAGGCGGCGCGCGACGGTCTCGCACAGCGGCCACAGCTCGCGCGCCAGGACCGGCTGCTCGCTCAGGTCCGACTCGAAGGTGGTTTCCGCCGAGATGCTCTTGGTCGGCGCGTCGGGATCCACCCGGCGCTCGTCCTCGCCCCGGGAGAAGCAGTAGAGCCGATGGCCCATGGCGCCGTAGCGCGCGACCAGGGCGGCCTCCTGGTAGGGCCAGAGGTCCCTGACCTTGAGGATGCCGTCGCGGGCCAGCGCCTGCCGCAGCGCCTTGCCGACGCCCCAGATCACGCCCACCGGGCGCTCGGCGAGGAACTGGCGCGCCTCGCCCCGGCCGATCGCCGCGAAGCCGCGCGGCTTGTCCAGATCCGAGGCGATCTTGGCCAGAAACTTGTTGTAGCTCAGGCCGACCGACACCGTCAGATCGAAGGCCTGCTCGATCCTGAGGGCGAGGGCGGCCAGGGTGCGGGCCGGCGCGCCGCCGTGCAGCGACTCGGTGCCGCTGAGATCGAGGAACGCCTCGTCGATCGACAGCGGCTCGACGAGCGGCGTGATGTCTTGCATCATCGCCCGAATTTGGTGACCGACCTCCTTGTATTTCGCCATGTTCGGGCGGATCACCACCGCGTCGGGGCAGGCCTGGAGGGCCTTGAACATCGGCATCGCCGAGCTGACGCCGTAGAGCCGGGCCACGTAGCAGGCGGTGGCGACGACGCCGCGGCGCCCGCCGCCGACGATCACCGGCTTGTCGCGAATCGCCGGGTCGTCGCGCTTCTCGACGTTGGCGTAGAAGGCGTCGCAGTCGATGTGGGCGATGGCGAGCTCGGCCAGCTCCGGGTGGCCGATCAGGCGCGGCGAGCCGCACGCGGGGCAGCGCGTCGGCGATGGCGTGGGCGCCTGCTGCCAGAGGCAGTCGCGGCACAGATGGGTCATGGCGGCGGCGCCAGGGCGGCCTCCCGCTCCTCCGGCCGCCACAGCCAGGCCGCGCCCCGCACGCCGCTCGAATCGCCGTGGCGCGGCGGCAGGACGGCGGTCTCGACCTCGCCGCCGAAGACATGGGCGGGCAGCCGCCGCGGCACCGCCCGGTAGAGGCGGGCAAGGCCCGACAGGCCGCCGCCCAGCACGACGACCTCCGGGTCGACCAGGTTGACGACGCTCGCCAGGGCCCGGCTCAAGCGGTCCTCGTAGCGCGCCAGGGTGGCCTCGCAGGCGGCGTCGCCTTGCTCGGCGCGGGCGACGATCTCTTCGCCGCCGCAGGCCTCCCCGGTGACCGATTCGTGGTCGCGGGCCAGGCCGGGGCCCGAGAGAAACGCCTCGATGCAGCCGCGCTGGCCGCAGTAGCAGGCTGGGCCCGGGCGTTCCGCGTCCTCCGCCCAGGGCAGGGGGTTGTGGCCCCACTCGCCGGCGACGGCGTTGCGGCCGCCGATCAGCCGGCCGTCGACCACCAGGCCGCCGCCGACGCCGGTGCCGAGGATGACGCCGAACACGCTGGCGGCGCCCGCGCCGGCGCCGTCCACCGCCTCCGACAGGGCGAAGCAGTTGGCGTCGTTTTCCAGCCGCACCGGGCGGGCGAGCCGGTGCGCCAGGTCGCGGTCGAGCGACTCGCCGATGATCCAGGTGGAATTGGCGTTCTTGATCCGGCCGCTGGCGGGCGAGAGCGCGCCGGGGATGCCGATCCCGACGCTGCCGCGCCGGCCGACCTCGCGCTCCAATGCGAGGACCAGCTCGGCGATCGCCGCCACGGTCGCCCGGTAGTCGCCGCGGGGGCTGGATCGGCGGCGCCGGACCAAGGTTTCGCCCGAGTCGCCGAGGGCGATGCCTTCGATCTTGGTGCCGCCCAGGTCGATGCCGATTCGCATGGCCGAATCTCGCCGCTTCGGGGCCGATGCCGCAAAAGTGTGTGGTTTTCCTAATAAATGCTAACGGAATGTTAACCTTGCAATCGTAATGCTGGGAGCCGTGATTTACGTCGGCCTGGTGACAACAGCCGCCAGCGGACGAGACGGATCGGGCCAAAAGGTCGTCTCGCCCGCGCGCGCAACGGCCGCGTTGACTGAGGAGGAGCGCGCATGGCTGAACCGAAGGTCTCAGCGCCTGCGGAAGTGAGCGAGATGGTGAACGGCGCGATCAAGACCGTCCTCGTGGTCGAGGACAACGATCTGAACATGAAGCTGTTCCACGATCTACTCGAGGCCCACGGTTACAACATCCTCCAGACCAAGGACGGCATGGAGGCCCTGCAACTGGCCCGCCAGCATCGGCCCGATCTCATCCTCATGGACATTCAGCTCCCCGAGGTCTCCGGCCTCGAGGTCACCAAATGGCTGAAGGAGGACGACAAACTGAAATCGATCCCGGTGATCGCGGTCACCGCCTTCGCCATGAAGGGCGACGAAGAGAAGATCCGGGAGGGCGGCTGCGAGGCCTACATCGCCAAGCCGATTTCTGTTACCAACTTCCTGCAGACCGTCGAACGTTTCATCGAAGACTGAACCGGATTCGGGAGCCCGTCGATGACCGCCCGCATCCTCGTGGTCGACGACATCCTGCCGAACGTCAAGCTCCTGGAAGCCAAGCTGACGGCCGAGTATTTCGACGTGTTGACGGCGAACGACGGCCGCTCGGCCCTCGAGCGCGCCGATGCCGAGATGCCGGACCTCATTCTGCTCGATGTGATGATGCCCGGCATGGACGGCTTCGAGGTCTGCGAGCGGCTGAAGGCCAACGCCAAGACCCGCCACATTCCGGTGGTCATGATCACCGCTCTCAGCGACGTGAACGACCGGGTCCGTGGCCTCAAGGCGGGCGCCGACGATTTCCTCAGCAAGCCGGTGAACGACGTGGCGCTGTTCGCGCGGGTGCGCTCCCTGGCGCGGCTCAAGATGATGATGGACGAGCTGCGGGTGCGCCAGGCGACCACCGGCGGCGCGGACCTGTTCGAATCGGAAATGGCCGAGGCGGACCTGTTCGCCAAGGCCCGCGTCCTGGTGGTCGAGAGCAGCAAGTTTCTCGGCGGCAAGATTGCCGAGCATCTGACGGCGGCCGGCTGCCGGGTCGACGCCGTGCGCACCGGCGCCGAGGGCCTGGATCACGGCCGCCGGCACCGCTACGACCTGATCATTGCCGGCTTGGTGATCGGCGGCGAAGACGGCCTCAGGCTCTGTTCCCAGTTTCGCTCCCAGGAGGAGACCCGCCACGTGCCGATCCTCCTGGTGCTCGACGAGACCGAGCTCGCGGAGCTGGCCAAGGGCCTCGACCTCGGCGTCACCGACTATCTGATCAAGCCGATCGACCGCAACGAGCTCCTGGCCCGCGCCCGCACCCAAATCCGCCGCCGGCGCTACCACGACAAGCTGCGCGGCCTGCTGGAAAGCAGCGTGTCGATGGCCTACACCGATCCGCTGACCGGGGTCTACAACCGGCGCTACATGAAGGCCCACCTCGAGCGCAAGATCATGGAGATCCCCGAGAGCGCCAAGCCGGTGTCGGTGCTGATGTGCGATCTCGATCATTTCAAGCAGATCAACGACACCTACGGCCACGCCGCCGGCGACGAGGTGCTCAAGGAGATGGCCGGCCGCGTCGCCGACAATCTGCGCGACTTCGACATGGTGGCGCGCTACGGCGGCGAGGAGTTCGTGGTGGTCATGCCGGCCACGGCGCTGCCGGCGGCCCAGGCGGTGGCCGAGCGGCTGTGCCATCGCATCGGAAGCGAGGGCTTCGCCATCCCCGGCCTGGCGGCGCCCCTGACGGTCACCGCGTCGATCGGCGTCGCCTCGACCAGCGATCCGCAAACGGCGGCCGAGGGGCTGCTGGCGCAGGCCGACGCGGCGCTTTACCAGGCCAAGCACGCCGGGCGAAACCGGGTCGTGGTGTCGCAGGAGGCGGCGGCGGGCACCTTGCCCCACGTCGCGGCCGGCGGGGCCTGACGTCCACCGGGCCCGCTCGCGCAAAGTCCAGTAAATGCTGAAACGGCCGCCCCAGGGGGGCGGCCCCGAGCAACACTTAAACGGCCGCCCAAGGGGCGGCCGATATCGTCTTGCCGGGGCGGGGCGTTCGGCGCGCGTCGTCTCGCGCGGCCGCCGGGCTACTTGATCTTGGCTTCCTTGAAAAGCACGTGCTTGCGGGCGACCGGGTCGTATTTCTTGAGCGCCAGCTTCTCGGTCATGGTCCGCGTGTTCTTCTTGGTCACGTAGTAGTAGCCGGTGCCTTCGCTGCTCACCAGCTTGATCAACTGCGTCGTCGGTTTCGCCATGGCTCTGTCCTTGCCGTCGCGGGCCCGCGCCCTGTCGGAGGGCTCCGGAGCTTTCAGCGTTGCGCCAGGAAGATAGCCGCGCAGGCTTGCGAGTCAAGCGTCTCCGCTGGTCTCGGCGCGCGTCTCTCCCGCGGCGGCGCGCGCGCCGCCGCCCATGTCCCCCCGGCCGGGGATCACCGTGCGGTACTGGCGCTCCTGCGGCCCGCGCCAGGTGAAGCACGGCGCCGGCGCGCCGGCGAGGGGGCCGGGCCAGGGTCCGCCGGGCCAGGGATCGCCGGACCGGTGGCGCCGCAGCAGCCTGGCCAGGATCTCGTCCAGCACCACCGCGTTCGCCTCGGCGAGCGGCAGGCGCCGGGTCTCGGCGAGCGGCACCCAGGCGAGGTCCTGCAGTTCGCCGTCGCCGGCGAGCGGGCGGGCGGGATCGGCGGGCCTGGCCTCCGCGGCGTCGCCCAACACGGCGAGGAAGAAGCGCGAATGAAATCGCCTGGGATAGCCGCGCGGGGTGATCGCCCGGGCGACCGGCAAGAGCGCGGCGAAGGCGGGCGCCAGCGCGCGCTCGGCGAAGGCCCGCCAGACTTCGTGGCGCCGCTCGCCGCCGCCGCCATGAGGTCTGGCGGCGGCCGGCGGCCGGGCGCGCGCCGCCAAGAGCAGCCCGGTCTCCTCGAAGCATTCGCGCAGCGCCGTCCTGGCGAAGACCGCCAGGTCCCGGCGGGTTTTCCGGTCGAGGCCGGCGCCCGGCACGGGCAGCGACTCGGCAAATCCGGAGCCCTGGCGATCGGCCGTCTCGACCAGTCCGCCGGGGAAGACGTACTCGCCGGGGAACGCGCGGGCCTGGCGCCGCCGCCGGCCCAGCAGCACCTGCGGGCCGGCCGCGTCGCGGATCAGCACAAGCCCGGCTGCATCAAGCGGTCGAACGGCTGGCTGCGGCACGCGGTTCTATCGTCTTGGGACTGCGCTTCCTGGTGAATGGCGACCGCTTCCAGCGCCGTGTCGAGGGCGCGGGCGTAGAGGCCGGAGTCCTTGAGCAGCGCCTTGGCCACCTCCATGTCGATCTCGGGCTCGCCGTCGCGCCGCGGGCAGTTTTCGCGCAGCACCGCGAGTTGGGCCGGATCGCGCTCGCCGGCGATGATATCGGCGCCGTAGTGCCGCAGGGGGAACTCGCCCCGCCGCAGGCGCGCGAACACTTCCTCGGAATTGTCGATATCGCCGCTGGTGCACAGATTGGGCATCACCCCGAGCGCGTTGAGCCCGTAGCCCGAGGGCGCCTGGAAATTGGCCCAGGTGAGCGTCAGCTCGCCTTCGTTGGGCAGGCGCAGCACCGTTTGAACGGTGCCCTTGCCGAAGGTGTTGCTGCCGACCAGGACCGCCCGCTCGGCGTCCTGCAGCGCCGCCGCCACGATCTCCGAGGCCGAGGCCGAGCCGCCGTCGAGCAGCACCACCACCGGCAGGCCGTCGGCCAGATCGTCGGAGGCCGCGTCGAACACCTGATGGCTGTCGGGATGCCGGCCATGGGTGGTGAGAATGTGGCCCTCGCGAACGAAGAGGTCGGCGACCTCGACGCCCTGATCGAGCAGGCCGCCGGGGTTGCCGCGCAGGTCCAGGATGTAGCCCAGGAGATTGTCGCCGAGCTCGCGCCGCGCCAGCTTCAGCTTCTCGCGCAGGGTCCGCGCCGTGCCTTGGTTGAAGTTCGAGACCCGCACGTATCCGATGTTGTCCTCGATGTGGTACTCAACCGTCTGCGGCACGACCAGGGCGCGGGTCACGGAGATCGGCAGGTGCTTGGTTTCCGACGCCCGCAGGATCAGCAGATTGACCTTCGAGCGTATCGGTCCGCGCAGGCGGCGCACCACGTCCCTTTGGGACAGCCCGACCGCGCTCATGCCGTCGATGTCGGTGATGATGTCCTCGACCATGAGGCCCGACTCTTCGGCCGGGGTCTTCTCCATGACCGCCAGGATCTTGACGCCCTCGTCGATCACCCGGATGCGCACGCCGATGCCGCCGAACCCGTCCCGACTCGCCCGGTTCTCCAGGGCGATGTCGCGCCCGGCGTAGCGCGAGAAGCGGTCGAGCCGCGAGACGATGCCGTCGAACACGGCCTCGTAGAGCCGCTCGGCCTCGATCTCGGCGATCACGGGCGATACGCTGCGGCTGCTGTCCACCGCGCTCGCCGTGAGCTGACCCCAGGCGTCGGCGTCGCCGCGCTTGGGCACCCGCAGATAGCTGATCAGGTTGCCGCGATAGCTCACATGGACGGCCTGGGCGTCGGCCCGCACCGCCAGCTCCGGATCGATCTCGCTGAGCCCGTCCAAGCCGGCCTGGGCCAGGTCCGACAAACTCAGTTCCTCGATGTAGATATCGGAGATGTGCTGATAGCCGTCGGTGAAGACGCGGCTCGCCCGGCTCCGATCGTAGGCGAAGGGATCTTGCGGCTGGTCCGATGCGCAGGCCGTCAGGACCAGCACAAGGCCGAGCCGCATGACCCATGAGATCCGCAACCGAGCCATCGCGCCCGGGCGTCCGTACCCCGATCCAATTGGTTTTCTAGCTAACATGATAACCTCAAAGCCCCCCGTAAATGCTTGAAATTTATCATTGGGCAGTGCCCTCGGTAATCCGCTCAATGCCGCGGCCGCGACCACACTATTGTAGTTCAGCAGTTAATGCCTCGGTAATCAACATCTCGTTAATTCAAGGTATTATAACAAAACCTTACACGATCGGCTAATCCTTGATCCTGGGCGCCTTGCGGCGTCGCCGGGGCCGGCCGGCGGCAGCGCCGGCGGTTCCCGTCCGGCGTCCTGGGCCGCCCTTTTTCGCGCCCCGCGCTTGGCCCCGGGATTGGCCCCGGGTTTGGCCCTGGGATTGGCCCGGGGGCTTGCCCCGCGCCTGGCGCTCCGGGCGCTCTGGGCGCTCCGAGCTCAGCGGGTCCCAGCCGCTGGCCGCGGCATCCTCGACCGCCGTCCTGCCCGCCGTCCTGCCCGCCGTTCTGCCCGCCGTCCCGCCTGCCGTCTCGCCCGCCTGGTCGCTCTCGCCCAGCAGCTCCAGCACCATCCCGCCGGTGATCGGGTCGGCCTCCGTGAGGCGGACGCTCACCCGCTCGCCCAGCCGGTAGCGCCGGCCCCAGCGGCGCCCCACCAAGCTGTGCTCGGCGGCGATGTGGTCGTAGTAGTCATCCGGCAGGGTGCTGATCGGCACCAGGCCGTCGGCGCCGCTGTCGTCGAGGGTCACGAACAGGCCGAAGCGGGTGACCCCGTTGATCCGCCCGGTGAAGACCTCGCCGATCCGCGC
>JAWWCG010000090.1:0-9664 GCA_033720555.1 Kiloniellales bacterium
CTCCACACCGGGCCGCTCGGCTCGGCCTCGGTCCACAAGGTGATCACCAACTACCTCGCCACCGCCAATCTGGTGAGCCTCGCCGAGGCCCTGACGACGGCGAAGATGGCGGGCCTCGACCTCGCCACCGCCTACGAGGCGATCCGCATCTCCTCCGGCAACTCCTTCGTCCACGAGACCGAGAGCCAGGTGATCCTCAACGGCAGCCGCAACGTCGGCTTCACCGTGGACTTGGTGTTGAAGGACATCGGCCTGTTCCAGACGGTGGCCGAGCGCGCCGGCGTGCCGCTCGAGCTGTCGCCGCTGCTGATCCGGATCTTCGAGGACGGCCGCCGGCGCTACGGCGGTGGCGAGTGGTCCACCAACATCGTGCGCCGCCTTGAGGAAGCCTGCGGCGTCGAGATCCTGGCGCCGGGCTTTCCGGCCGAGCTGGTCGACGACGAGCCGGAGGAAGCCGGCGCCGAGGTCACGGCCGCGCGCGGGCCGGCGTAACGGACGGGTTCGGGGAAAACGGGGGCGCGAGACCCCGGCCGGGGCCTCGCGCCCAATTAGATCACGATCCCGTCGGAGTGCCGTCCGGTCACATCATGGCTTGGTCGACGAAGGGCTTCCAGGCGTCCTCGTTCTCGTCGACCCAGGCCTTGGTCACCTCAACCGCGTCCTTGCCCTGATTGTCGATCAGGTCCATCAGCGGCTCTTGCACGTCGTTGGTGATCTCGAAGGCCTGCAGGAACTTATAGGCGTGCGGCCACTTGTCCTTGGTGCCCGGCCAGACGACCTTGAAGGTGCGCGGCTTCTGCATGCTCGCCTTCTCGACCAGGTCCTCGGGCATGTCGACCCAGCCGGTCTCGGTGGTCGAGAGCACCCAGTGGGGCGCCCAGAACATCATGACCAGCGGCGACTTCTTCTGGATCGAGGCGTTCAGCTCGGCGACCAGCGCGCCCTCGCTGCCGGCCGGCACCGCCTCGAACGGCAGGTCCTCGGCGACGATGAGCTGCGTCGCCCGGTCGCCCCAGTCGGCCGGGTATTCCAGGAAGCGCCCCTTCGGGAAAGTCTCGGCCACCGCGAAGAGCTCGGCGCAGCCGAGGAAGGCGTCCCAGTCCGGCATGCCGGGGCACAGCTCCTCGACGTGCTTGGGATAGAGCCAGCCTTCGCGGGCGTCGAGGCCGGTGTCGCCGATGTCCTCGATCTTGCCCTCGGCGATCAGCTTGGGGAAGAACTCGCCCAGATTATTGTCCCAGACCTCCAGGGAGCCGGTGATGTTGCCGTCGGAGATCGCGGTTGCCGAGGGCAGGTAGGCCGCGGTCACGTATTCAACGTTGTAGCCCATGCGCTCGAGGATGTGGCCGGCGATGTAGGTGGTGATGTGCTGGCCGGTCCATTCGGCGAGCGCCAGCTTGATCGGGTCCTGGGACTCCGGAATGTCCTGCGCCTTCGCGCTGGTCGTGCCGGCGGCGAAGGCGATCGCGGCCGCTGCCACGATCGAGGCCAGCACGCCCGATGTTTTGTGAAACATGAGCCTCTCCCTGTTATACGATGTGATTTCAGCGCAGTTATCGCATCTTTTGGGCCGGCCGGTCCATCGCCCAATCCGGGGACGTGCCCCGGGGAAAACCCGGGCGGAACCGGGCGGCGCCGGCGCGGCGGCAAGGGGAGGACGAGGCGCCATGGCCACCGACTTGAGCGCGAAGGCCCGAGCGTTCCGCGACCTCCACCGGGGGCCGGGCTGCTTCGTCATGCCGAACGCCTGGGACGCGGGCTCCGCCCGGCTGCTGGCCGCGGCTGGTGGAGGCGGCTTTCCGGCGCTCGCCACCACCAGCGCCGGCATCGCCTTCGCCCGCGGCCTGCCGGACTACGAAGACCGGGTGCCCCGCGCGGTCATGCTGGAGGCCTCGGCCGCCATCGCCGCGGCGGTCGAGCTGCCGGTGAGCGGCGACCTCGAGGCCGGCTACGGCGCCACCGCCGACGAGGTCGCCGAGACCATGGGCCTGGCGATCGCCGCGGGCCTCGCCGGCGGCAGCCTCGAGGATCACCTGGCGGGCGGCGCCCACGCGCTCTACGAGATCGAGGCGGCGGCCGAGCGGGTCGCCGCCGCGCGCTCGGCGATCGACGCAAGCGGCCTCGCCTTCGTGCTGACCGCCCGCGCCGAGTGCTACCTCACCGGCCACCCCGAGCCCTTCGCGGAAGCGGTGCGGCGGCTCAACCGCTACCGCGAGGCCGGCGCCGACTGCCTCTATGCGCCCGGTCTGAAGAGCGCCGAGGAGATCGGCCGCCTGGTGCGCGAGGTGGACGGGCCGCTCAACGTGGTCATGGGCCTCGCCGGCGCGGCCTTGAGCGTCGATGAACTGGCGGCGCTCGGCGTCAAGCGGGTCTCGGTCGGCGGCAGCCTGGCGCGGGCCAGCTACGCCGCCCTCAGGCGGGCGGCCGCCGAGATCGCCGAAGCCGGCACCTTCGGCTACGCCGCCGCGGCGATCCCCGACGCCGAGATGAACGCCTTCATGGCGGGGCGGCGGGATCCGTGAGCGGCGGCTGCCCGGACGGCCGCGCGGCGCGATTGCGCGCGCTCGCCCAACGGGACCGCGCGACGCGCGCGCGCCTGGTGGCGGACGGCGTCCTGTTCGACGGCTATCATCCGGAGATGGAGCGGGTTCATCTGGAGAACGCCCGCGCGATGGAAGAGCTGCTCGACGCCGGCGGTTGGCCCGAGGCGGGCGAGGTGGGTGAGGCCGCGGCCGAGGCCGCGCTCCTGGTCGCGCTCCACGCGATCAGCGCCCCGGCCTTCCAGCGCCGCTGCTGCCGTTTGCTGCGCGCGGCGGTCGAGCGAGGCGCGGCCCCGGCCCGCCAACTCGCCCGACTGGAGGACCGGGTCGCCTTCAACGAGCGCAAGCCGCAGCGCTACGGCACGGTCTTCGACTGGGACGCGGCCGGCCGCTTGAGTCCCTGGACCCTCGAGGATCCGACGGCGGTGGAGGCGCTCAGGCAAAGCGTCGGCCTGCCCGCCCTGGCCGAAGAGGTCGCGCGCCTGCGCCGCGCCGCTGGGGAGGAAGGCAACCGGCCGCCGGGCGACCACCGCGCGCGCCAGGCCGAGATGGACGCCTGGGCGCGGCGGGTCGGCTGGATCGAATAGTGGCGGCGAGGCCCTGGTGGACCCGGCGCGCCCGAAGTTCGCTCCTCTGGTGATCGCCGCGGCCGCCTGTGCCGGCCGGCCCGGCTGGGACGGCAATTGCGCCGAGCGCGCGGCGCCGGGCGCGGCGCTCACCGCGCTCACCGCGCTCACCGCGCTCACCATCGACAGCGGCCTGCGCAACGTCTTCGCGCTGCCGCACGGCCGGCGCGCGCTGATCGAGTTCCTCTACGCCAATCTGCGCCTGCGCGCGCTAAAGCATTTTCCACGCACGTGGAATCGCCGTTCCGCAAGAACGGAAAACTCTCTAGCGGCTGCGGAAGCGGAGGCGGGGGGCCGTCACTTGCGGGGGTAGCGCTTCCAGCCGGCCAGCTCGGCCTGATCGTCGCTGCAGAACATCCGCTCGCCCCGCGCCGGGGAGAGCGCGATCGCCTCGTAGTTCTTGTCGGTCGGCACGTAGTAGACGCGCTCGCCCTTCTCCGTGAGCGTGCCCTTGACGTCGCAGACCTCCGCCGGGCCGTCCTCCGCCTCCTCGGCCGAGCGGGCGAGGCGCTTGCCCTCGCGCCACGCCGCGGGCTCGACGAACTTGCCGCGCCAGATGCCGAGCTTGGCGGTCTTGGCCTGGATTTCCGCGCGCTTGTAGGCCGGGACACTGTTCGGCAGGGCGATCGCGAGGCCGCGCGCCAGCAGCACCTCGGCGGCGTCGTTGTATTTCGGGTCGTGGCAGATCGCCCGCAGGGCCTGGTCGCCGGCGCGCACGGTGAGGCAGGTGGCGTTGCCCCAGAACGCCAGCAGCGTGCGCAGCTCGACCGCGGCCTGCAGCCCGCAGCGCCAGCGCTTGGACTTGTCGAGGCAGGTTTGGCCCAGCTCCGGGGCATCGATGCCGTAGAGCCCGAGCACCTGGCCATCGACCTCGACGGTGTCGCCGTCGATCACGACGATCTCGTGCTGGGGAGTCTGCCCCGCAGCCGGCGTCCCGGCGAGCAGCGTGGCGGCCACCAGCGCCGCAGCCAGAACGGGGGCCAAAAGGGGGGCGATCCGGCGGCGCGCCGGTTTGGCGATGGGGCCGAATTTGCTCGCGGTCATGCTCCGGATCGCACCAGGCGCTTGCCCGAGGGGCGCCTCGGAGCGGAGCGGTCGCCTCGACACGGCGGTTTCAATGGGATGGGACACGTCGACTATCTACCACGAGGACACGCGATTCGCGATGGCGTCGCAGAGACAGAATCGCGGCGGGCGGCAAAGGTTCCCTAGAGCAGTACCCGACCAGATTGAATCAACGCTGTTGGCTCTGGGCTGGATGGGCCGCTAGGCGCGGGGCGAAGCGCGATGCCGGAGCATCGGGCGAGCCCGGCAACGACGCGGAGCGCCAGCCCAGGCCAACCCCTAAGGGACGGGCGCCTTTGACCGGACGTCGCGTCGCTCGTCCTCGAATATGCGCCGGCATGTCCATCGTCCTCGCTCCTAACGTCCGGTCAAAATCGCACCGTCAGCGTGGTTCAATCTGGTCGGGTACTGCTCTAGGTGTGAGCTTTCAACAGGTTGTCCACTCGGCCCCGACCGGGGAAGCTGAAGTTGCTGAGACTTTGGCGAACCCGGAGGGACCGAATGGACATCCACAAGAATGCCCGTCTGACGCCCCATAGTCGAGGCGAGCTGGTGCGTCGTGTTCTGGTCAAGGGGCCGGTCCCTCCATGGCGGCGGCCCGCCAAACATGTTTGACTGGCGCTTGACCGCGCGGGCTCGGACGGGGCTGAGGTCCGGGCGCGCCGCCGGGAGGGAAACGCGAGAGAAGGGGAAAGCGTCATGCAACTCGGTATGATCGGCCTTGGCCGCATGGGGGCCAACATGGTGCGGCGGCTCATGCGCGACGGTCACGATTGCGTCGTCCTCGACACGAGCGCCGACGCGGTCAAGGCGCTGGCCGGCGAGGGCGCGACCGGCGCGACCTCCATGGCGGACTTCGTCGCCAAGCTCGCCAAGCCGCGCGCCGCCTGGATGATGGTGCCGGCCGCGGCGGTCGAGGCGACCCTGGCGGAGCTGTCGGAGCTGCTGGAGTCCGGCGACATCGTGGTCGACGGCGGCAACTCCTACTACCGCGACGACATCGCGCGCGCCCGGCGGCTCGAGCCCAAGGGCATCCACTACCTCGACGTCGGCACCAGCGGCGGCGTCTGGGGCCTCGAGCGCGGCTATTGCCAGATGATCGGCGGCCCGGAGCCGGCCGTGCGGCAGCTCGACCCGGTATTCGCCTCGCTCGCGCCGGAGGTCGCGGCGGCGCCGCGCACGCCCGGCCGCGACCAGATGGGCGGCACCGCCGAGCACGGCTACCTGCACTGCGGGCCGAGCGGCGCCGGCCATTTCGTCAAGATGGTCCACAACGGCATCGAGTACGGCGTCATGGCGGCCTACGCCGAGGGCCTCAACATCCTGCGCAACGCCGACGTCGGCACGCGGGCCCACGAGGTCGACGCCGAGACCACGCCGTTGCGCGACCCCGAGGCCTATGCGTACGATCTCAACATCGCCGACGTGGCCGAGCTGTGGCGGCGCGGCAGCGTGATCGGCTCCTGGCTGCTGGACCTCTTGGCCCAGGCCCTGGCGAAGGATCCCCTCCTGTCGGACTTCGAGGGCCGGGTCAGCGATTCCGGCGAGGGGCGCTGGACCATCATGGCGGCGATCGACGAGGGCGTGCCGGCGCAGGTGCTCTCCGCGGCGCTCTACGCGCGCTTCGCCTCGCGCGGCCAGGCGGAGTTCGCCGACAAGTGCCTGTCGGCCATGCGCTACGAGTTCGGCGGCCACGCGGAAAAGACGGGGCCGCGCTAGGACGGGGCCCCGCTAGGACGGGGCCGCTAGGATGGCCGGCGGAGCGCAAAGACGCCCGATCGCGCCACCGGGAGCGAGCCATGACTGAACCGAAATCCGACGCCTTCGTCCTGTTCGGCGCGACCGGCGACCTGGCTCACAAGAAGATCTTCCCCACGCTCTATTCCATGGTCCGGCGCGGCAGTCTCGACGTGCCGGTGCTCGGCGTCGCCTTCGAGGACTGGAGCGTCGACCGGGTGATCGAGCGGGCGCGCGACGGCATCGAGAAGGCGCAAGGCCGGGTCAACGAGAAGGTCTTCGCCAAGCTGGCCAGGCAGCTCGATTACGTCGGCGGCGACTACCGCGAGCCGGCCACCTTCGAGCGCCTGAAGGAGCACCTCGGCCAAGCGTCCCGGCCGCTGCACTATCTCGCCATCCCGCCCAGCATGTTCGAGGTCGTGGTCCAGGGCCTGGAGCAGTCGGGCTGCGCCGCCAACGCCCGGCTCATGGTGGAAAAGCCGTTCGGGCGCGATCTCGCCTCGGCGCGCTGGCTCAACCGCTTGCTCGGCCTGGTCTTCGAGGAGAAGTCGATCTTCCGGATCGACCACTATCTCGGCAAGGAGGCGGTGCAGAACCTGCTCTACTTCCGCTTCGCCAACGCCTACCTCGAGCCGATCTGGAACCGCAACTTCGTCGAGAGCGTCCAGGTCACCCTGGCCGAGGACTTCGGCGTCCAGGGCCGCGGCAAGTTCTACGAGGAGGTCGGCGCGATCCGCGACGTGATCCAGAACCACCTGCTGCATTTGATCGTCTATCTCGCCATGGAGCCGCCGGCCGGGCGCCTTGAGGAGGCGCTGATCGACGAGCAGGTCAAGATCACCAAGGCGATCCGGCCGCTCACCGATCGCGACGTGGTGCGCGGCCAGTTCCGGGGCTATCGCAAGGAGCCCGGCGTGGCGCCGGACTCCCGGGTCGAGACCTTCGCGGCGGTGCGGCTGTTCGTCGATTCCTGGCGCTGGGACGGCGTGCCGTTCTACATCCGCGCCGGCAAGTGCCTGCCGGTCCACGCCAACGAGGCGGTCGTGCGGCTGCGCCGGCCGCCGTTCAACGTGTTCGGCGGGCGGCCCGACGAGCCACCCAACTACGTGCGCTTCCGTCTCAGCCCGGAGATCGCGATCGCGCTCGGCTCGCGCAAGAAGACGCCGGGCGAAGACATGGTGGGCGAACAGATCGAGCTCTACGCCTGCGACCGGATCAAGGACGAGATCGAGCCCTACGAGCGGCTGTTCGCCGACGCGATGAAGGGCGATCCGACGCTGTTCACCCGCGCCGACGCCAGCGAGATCGCCTGGCGGATCGTCGATCCGGTGCTGGGATCCGAGCAGGCGGTGCACGAGTACGAGCCGGGCACCTGGGGGCCCGAGGACGCGGTCGCCGAGATTGCGCCGCCGAACGGCTGGATCGATCCGAGCGCGTGACGGGACGGCCCACACCTGCGGCCGGGGAGGGCGCGGGCGCTGAGCGAGCGATACTACGAGGTCTGGCTGATTCGCCACGGCGAGACGCAGTGGAGCGCCTCCGGCCAGCACACCGGGCGCACCGACCTGCCGCTGACCGCCGCCGGGCGCGACGGCGCCGCGGCGCTCGGCCGCCGGCTCGATGGCCGCGTCTTCGCGCTGGTCCTCTCGAGCCCGCTGGCGCGCGCCCGCGAAACCTGCCGGCTGGCCGGCTACGGCGCGGCCGCCCAGTTGACCGACGACTTGATGGAATGGGACTATGGCGACTACGAGGGCCGGCGCACGCTGGACATCCAGACGGAGCGCCCGGGCTGGTCGCTGTGGCGCGACGGCGTGCCCAACGGCGAGAGCGCAGATGAGGTCGCCCGGCGCGCCGGGCGGGTGCTGGAGCGGGCGGCCGCGGCGGGCGGCGACGTGGCGCTGTTCGCGCACGGTCATATCCTGCGGGTGCTGAGCGCCTGCTGGCTCGGCCTGCCGCCGACCGGCGGCCGGCTGTTCGCGCTGGGCACCGCCTCGCTCAGCGTGCTCGGCTTCGAACACGACGACCGCGTGATCAGGCGATGGAATCAGAGCGGCGATCCGGGGAAGGGGAGCGCGGCATGAAGCTGCGGGTGTTTTCCGACGCCGAAAGCGTCGCCCGCCACGGCGCCGCCCTGATCGCCGACGCGGCGCGCGGCGCGGTCAAGGAACGCGGCAGGTTCGTGCTGGCGGCGAGCGGCGGGCGCACGCCGTGGCTCATGTTCCGCGCCCTGGCCGACGAACCGGTGCCGTGGGAGGCCGTCCATATCGTGCAGGTCGACGAGCGCATCACCGCCGCCGACGACCCGGTGCGCAACCTGGCGCACCTGCGCGACGCGCTGCTGGCGCACGCGCCGGTGCCGCCGGAGAACCTTCACGCCATGCCGGTCGAGGCGGACGACCTGGCGGCGGCGGGCGCCGCCTACGCGCGGACCCTCGAGGCCCTGGCCGGCACGCCGCCGCGGATCGACCTGGTCCACTTGGGCCTCGGCCCCGACGGCCATACCGCCTCGCTGGTGCCGGGCGATCCGGTGCTCGAGGTCGCCGACCAGCCGGTCGGCGTGAGCGGCCCCTACCAAGGCCATCGTCGCATGACCCTCACCTATCCGGCCCTCGACCGGGCGGGCGAGCTGATGTTCGTCGTGACCGGCGCGGAGAAGGCCGCGGCGCTCGCCCGTCTGGTCCAGCACGACCCGGCGATCCCGGCCGGCCGGATTCGCGCGGCGCGCGCCGTCGTGATCGCCGACCGGGCGGCGGCGGGAGAGCTGCATGACTAGGGCGCGCGGCCGAGGCGCGGGCGGGCCGGCCCCGGCCGCCGTTGCCAGGAAGGTCCTGGCGGTCGACATCGGCGGCACCCACGTGAAGATCCTGGCCAGCGGCCGCCGCGCCAAGCGGCAGGTCGCCTCGGGCCCCGCGATGACCGCCCGGCAGATGGTCGACGCCGTCAAGCCGCTGGCCGAGGGCTGGGATTACGACGTGGTCTCGCTCGGTTATCCCGGCCCGGTGCTGCACGACAAGCCGCTGCTCGAGCCGGTCAATCTCGGGCCCGGCTGGTGCGGCTTCGATTACCAAGGCGCCTTCGGGCGGCCGGTCAAGATCGTCAACGATGCGCTCATGCAGGCCGTCGGCAGCTACGAGGGCGGCCGCATGCTGTTTCTCGGCCTCGGCACCGGGCTGGGCTCGGCGATGATCGTCGACAAGATCGCCCAGCCGATGGAGCTCGCCCACCTGCCCTACAAGAAGGGCCGCACCTTCGAGGACTACGTCGGCGCCGCCGGGATGAAGCGCCTCGGCAAGAAGAGGTGGCGCAAGGAGGTCGGCAAGGTGGTCGAGCGCCTGCGCGCCGCCCTGGAGCCGGACTATATCGTGCTCGGCGGCGGCAAGGTGAAACTGCTCGAGGAGCTGCCGCCCGACTGCCGGCGCGGCGATAACGCCAACGCCTTCAGGGGCGGCTTTCGCATCTGGCAAGAGGACGGCGTGCGGATCTAGGGCATTTTCCGTTCTCGCGGAACCAGCCCCGTCCTCTGCCGCGCCGCGGCGCGTCCTGCCGCCGCCTGGCGTCTCCGGATCGCCTGTTGAATAATGGCGCGCCCCGACGGGGCCGCGAGAGCGAAACGCGCCGCCAATCGAAGGAGGTCGCCCGGCCATGGCCTACCAGTCGATCGAGAACTACGGAATGATCGGCGACATGCACACCGTC
>JAWWCG010000091.1:0-9595 GCA_033720555.1 Kiloniellales bacterium
GATTTCGTCCCGCCGAGGGCGAGACGACGCGCGCCGCGCGGCCGGGCGGGCGGCGGCTAGATCGCTGATATCAAGAACAATGTCACGGCTTCACCACCGCTTCACCACGGCTTCACCGCGGCTTTACCATGGTTGCGGCATGGCTCGTTTGGGCGCCGTCGGCGCCCCTCGCGTCACCGAGACGGGCCGGTTATCGCGTTAACCATGCCGCGCATTGCAGGAGGACGCGGGACCCTGCATCCGGACAAATCCCGGCTCGGGCGCCGCCTCGAACATAGCCTTTGGCGAACCGCGCGGCACCGAGGCGCGGGGCGCCTCGAGGCGGCTTCGCCGCGACCTGCGAGCGGCCGCCGGTCCAATTATCGTGTTGCCTGAAATCGGCTGTTTCGTTACAGTCGGGAACATTGAGCCGGGCTTTGGGGGAGGCAAATGCTCAGGAAAATTTTGAAGCTATCCGCTATTTTAATTGCGACAGTAATTTTATTTGAGCTTACCCTTACCGGCCTGTTTTTTGCAGGTGTAACCGCGGACGAGCGGTTGATACAGCCTCGCTTCGAACAGGTCTCGGGACTTGGGCCGCTCAGCGAAATTATTGTCGACGATGGCGTTCCGCACCGTTCGGCGGGATATGACGCGTCGATCTGCGAAAAGTGCGGCTCTCCAAAAGTGGTAACCGAATATGACGACGAAGGCATGCGCCTCGACGGTTTCAACGGCGCGGCAAAATGCAATGTCGCCGTATTCGGAGATGGTTACACCAACGCCGTCGAGCTGAGCGACGAGGATGTCTTCACGAGCCGGGCCGAGCGGCAGTTGCGCATGGACGGCTATGACGTCAATCTCATGAATTTCGGCCTGAGAAACGCGGGCACGACGCCGCAATACCTTCACTATCGCCAATTGATCGATAAGGGCTATAAGTTCGATTATGTTGTCTTGATGGTCAATCCAGTACATAACGTGGTGCAAAATAGTCGAAAGCTAAATTGGTGGGAGTACGAGCAAGGCTATCCTTATCTGGTTCTCGAAAACGGCGAGTTGGTCAGGCACGACGGAGACGGCCGCCCGTTGTGGCAACTGCGTAGGTTCTTGAAAAATTACAGCCACATCGGGACCTATGCCAGGCGCGAATTAAAGCACTGGCGGCTAGCGCAAAAGGCCGAGGAGAAATCGGACTCGACGGAATTCACGACGCCCATTCCCCCGAGCCTGGAGGAGGCTTGGCAGGTGACGGAGAAGGTCCTGGGCCTCTGGGCGGCGCAAATCAGGGCCGAAGGCTCGGGCGTTTCCGCGTTCATCCTCGAGCTGGGAAGCATGGCCGAACCGACGGCCGAGTCAGACTATCGGCGGCACCGGATGCAAGCGATATTGGACGCTCTCGAAATCGAGAGCGTCGACGTGCTGCCCGACGCCGTGGCCTATATAAAGTCGCACGCATTGCAGCCGCCCTATCTGTCTTACGCCGGCTGGAGCCATTACGGGCCGGACGGACATCGGCTGCTGGCCGAAGAGGTGATCCCGGTTCTGAGAAACCGACTTAGCGATTGTCGCGCCGACGAGACGCCATCAACCGCCGCGGCGTGCGATATTGATTTGGCGCGCTGCGTGTAACTCGCTGTCCGTAATTCGCTGCGTCTAAAAGGACTGCTCCAGCACATTGCGGCGCCACGCCGCTCCGGTCGTGCGCGCTCAGCCGGCTGCGGCCACCCGCTTCGCGGCGGGGGCCTCGCCCTCGCGATCTTGCAGCTCGCGCGCATCGCCGCGAAAGCGCTGGCGGCCCATGAGCTTGCGCTGCGCCTCGATCGGCAGATCGGTGAAGAGGATGAGCTTCTTGTCGAGCAGGACCCTCACCAGGTCGTCGAGGACGCGCACGAATTCGGCGTCCGACTGCTTGAGGGCCTGCTGGAGCTTCATGCGGTCGACGGCCCGTTTGCGGGCCTGCTCGGCCGGGCCGTCTTGGCCGAGGAAGGACTGAAGCTCGCGGTCGTAGGGGCTCACGCTCTCCTGCGCGCAGCCGTTCTCGTCCTTGAAGACGGCGATGATGGCCCCGCTCTTGTCGCGCGCAACGTATGGCATGAGTCACGTCCGCATAGCCGTATCCGGATCGCTGCCGTCCGGCACAGTCGGAAAACTGCAACTCATGTGGTTAAGCCTTTATTAACGCCGCGGCCAGACGCCGCCCACCGACTTCCCTGCGGCCGCCCATTGGTCGCCCGCCGGCCGCCCGCCGGCGCAAGATTGCCGCGAGCCGGCCAGGCTATGGCCACAATTGGCCGATAGTCTGGGCATCGTCCGAAACGCAAGAAGCCACGGACGCCGACACCCCGAACCACAGGAGGTCGATCGACCGACACGAAGAAACCCGATCACACCCACCGACACACGAACGACAGCATAGCTGCTTGCCAGAACGAGAGCCCCGGGGGGAGACCCCCGGGGCTTTTTCGTCGGGTCCGGCGGGGACCGCAGGCCCGGCCGGACGAGCTCGGCCCGCCTCCGTGCAGGGGGCAGGACCGGCGCCCGGCCACGAGTCGCGGCGCGGGTTCCGGTATCGCGGCGCCAGCGACGGCGGCGCGGCGCTCAGTCGCAGGCCCACCGCTCGCGGATCGCGGTCATGACGCCGTTGCCCTGGTGCTGATCCGCAGCCTCCGGATGGCGCTCGGCCCAGGACAGGAAGATCGCGTAGGCCTCGCGCAGGCCGACGGCGCCCGTCGGGCAAATCGCAAAGTCGTCGCGGTAGTCCGGCGCCACGACGATCTCCTGCCCATAGATCAGCATGGTCTCGACGACGCCGGCGATGAAGGCCATGCAGGAGTTCTTGATCGCCTCGTCCTCGCTCAGGCATTCCTCATGCAGTTCCTTGACCGTCCATTCGTGGTCGGCGTGACTGGGGGGCGGGGCGAGGCCGATGGCCAGCAGGACAGCCCCGAGGATGGCAACTCGCTGTCTCATGACGTTTCTCGGTTCCTCTGCGCCAGTTCGCCTTTAGGGATTTAGCATTATCCGCTCGATCCCTAAAGACGGCCCGGCCCGCCCGCTTGCCCCGCCCGCTTGCCCCGCCCGCTCGCCCGAAGCCGAGACAGGCGCGCGCCGCCGAGCCCGCCAAGCCGTCGGCCTAGAACGTCATGAAACCGATGAACAGCTTGATGATCAGCGCGTTCAGGATGTCGATGAAGAAGGCGCCGACCAGGGGCACCACCAAGAAGGCCTTCGGCGACGGCCCGAAGCGCATGGTCACGGCGTCCATATTGGCGATCGCGACGGGGGTCGCGCCCAGGCCCAGGCCGACGAACCCGGCCGACATGACGCTCGCGTCGTAATCGCCGCCCATGACGCGAAAGACCACGAAGACGCTCACCAAGGTGATCACCAGCATTTGCGCCATGAGGACGACGAGGATCGGGCCGAAGGCGGTCGTCAGCGACCAGAGCTGCATGCTCATCAGGCTCATGGCGAGAAAGATGTTCAGCGAGACCTCGCCGAACTTGTCGATGGTGACCGGATGAATCTCGATGCGAAAGGTGTCCGCGAGGTTGGTGATCACGATGCCGACGAACATCGCGGTGAGAAACCCCGGCAGAAGGACGCCCTTGGCGAAGAGGAAGCGGTTGACGGAATCGCCGAGCGCGACGCAAACCGCCAAGACCAGGATCGCCGTCAGGATGTTGAACAGGTCGCCGGCGCGCGAGGCGCCGGCGGCGGCCGCGGCCTCGCCCGGCGCTCCGCTTGCCGCCGGGGCGGGCTGCAGCTTGTGCTTCCGGATCAGCCAGCGGGCGATCGGGCCGCCCAGCAAGCCGCCGCCGATCAGGCCGAAGGTGGCGAAGGCGATGCCGATCGCGCGGGCGCCCGCGAGGCCCGCCTGCTCCGCCTCGGCGCCCCAGGCGATCGAGGTGCCGTGGCCGCCGGCGAAGGAGATGCTGCCGCCCATCAGCCCGTAGCCGGGGTGGGCGCCGAACATCATGGCCAGCAGCACGCCGGTCGAATCCTGCAAGATCAGGAACACCGCCGCCACGGCGACCATGAGCGCCAGCGCCTTGCCGCCGGCGGCCAGGGTGCGCAGCTTCGCCGTCAGGCCGATCGTGCTGAAAAACACCAGCAGCAGGCCGTCGCGGATCTGCATGTCGAAGGTGACCTCGAGGTCCGCCGCGGCGTAGACCATGGCCACGGCCATGCTGCAGATCAGGCCGCCGGTGACCGCCGGCGGGATGTAGAACTCGCTGAGGATCCGGATCTTTCGATTGAGATAGAAGCCGAGGTAGAGCACCAGGATGCTCAGCATCAAGACGTGGATCGGCTGCATCTCGTAGTGGGCGAGCATGTCCCGCGACCCTCCCGAGCGGTGACCGGCTGCCGCACGCTAGCCACTGCCGAGCCGAGCCGCAACGCCTTCGCAACGCCTTTGCGGCGCCGTCGCAAGCGCCCGCGCGGCCGCCCGTCCGGCCCGGCTACGCAAGGAGGCGCCCGGGCCGCGCGCCCGCGGACTGCGGGAAACGGTATAAATCTCGGGTCCGTCATGGTACGACTCTGAAAAGAATAAAAAATCTTCAGCCGGGCCGGGGCCGTGACAGGGCCGCGACGGGGCCGGGACGGAGGTTGGACAGGACAGGAGAGCGAAAATGTCGACAAGCACGAAGAACAGCGGGCCGGCGCGTCGCGGCCCGAACCGCAGGACCGTCCTGAAGGGCGCCGCGGCCCTGGCGGGGGCGGCCGCGGTCGGTCTGCCGGCGCCCTATGTCCAGGCCGCGCGCTCGCTCAAGGTCGGCGTCTACGGCGGCTACTTCAAGGACTCCTTCGACGAGTTCATCTTCCCCGACTTCGCCGCGGCGAGCGGCATCGAGGTCGAGTCGGTGGCCGAGCCGACCGGCGAGACCTGGCTGGTCCAGTTGCGCAACGCCGCCAAGGCGGGCGTCGCCCCGGCGGACGTCTCGATGATGGGCGGCTTCGCGCGTTTGCGCGGCGCGGTGGAGGAGCTGTGGCTGCCGCTCGACGATACCGAGATGCCCAACGCCGTCAAATATCTCGACGAGTCCTTCGTCTATCGCTACTCCGACGGCCGGCTCTATGGCGTCGGGGCGGTGTCGTGGTTCATCACGCTGTGCAGCAACACCGATGTCTATCCCGAGGCGCCGACCTCCTGGGCCGACATGTGGGACCCGAAGTACGAGGACTCCCTGGGCCTGCTGGCGCTGCCGACCAATTCCTATCTG
Source organism: Kiloniellales bacterium (assembly GCA_033720555.1). Taxonomy (GTDB): domain Bacteria; phylum Pseudomonadota; class Alphaproteobacteria; order Kiloniellales; family JAKSDN01; genus CALJXB01. The sequence goes on from JAWWCG010000091.1 coordinate 5,208, forward strand.
CTCGACATCACCGCCCACACCTTCTTCGACGCGGACAGCCTGACCACCAAGGAGGGCATCGAGAAGGTCCTGGCCAAGCTGTCCGAGGTGAAGCCCAACGTGCGCCTCTGGTACAAGGACGAGGGAACCTTCCAGCAGGCACTGCAGGACGGCGAGGTGCCCATGGGCCAGTACTATCACGACGTGACCGAACTGGCCCGCGCCGACGGCTTTCCGGTCCGCTCCACCTTCCCCAAGGAGGGCGGCGTCGTCGATTCCGGCGGCTGGGTGGTCAGCAGGGCGTCGGACAAGCTGGAAGAGGCGCAGGTGTTCATGGACTACACCTCCTCGCCCGAGGTCCAGGCCAAGCTGTCCCGCAACGTCGGGACGGCGCCGGTGATGGCGCGCGAGCACCTGGACCTGAGCGACGAGGAGTTCGCGGCGGTCTCCAGCGACATCCCGCCGATCGTGCCGCAGTACCACATCTACCTCGAGATGGGCGACTGGATCAGCGACCGCTGGACGGAGATGATCGCCAGCTAAGACCGAAGCGCGGGCGGAGCCGCCGGCGGTTTCGCCTGCCGGAGACTTCGCTTGCCGGAGACTAGGCGGCCGGGGGGACGCGCCACGCCATGCTCGATCTTTCGCTGATCGACGTCACCAAGCGTTTCGGTCACGTGACCGCCGTCGCCGACGTCGATCTGCATCTCGACGGCGGCAAGATGGTGAGCTTCCTCGGCCCGTCGGGCTGCGGCAAGACGACGCTGCTCAGGATGATCGCCGGCCTCGACGTGCCGACCCAGGGCCAGATCCGCCTCGGCGATCGCGACATCACCCACGCCCCCGCCCACAAGCGCAACATGGGCATGGTGTTCCAGTCGCTCGCCCTGTTCCCCCATCTCTCGGTGGGCGACAACATCACCTACGGCCTGAAGATCCGGGGCGTCTCGCGCGGCGAGCGCCGGCCGAAGGCCGAGCAGCTCCTCGAGCTGGTGCGCCTGCCGGGCATCGCGGGGCGCCACATCTCGCAGCTTTCGGGCGGCCAGCGCCAGCGGGTCGCCATCGCCCGCGCCCTGGCGCTGGAGCCCGACGTGTTCCTGCTCGACGAGCCCATGTCGGCGCTGGACGCCAACCTGCGCGAGGCGATGCAGATCGAGCTTCGCCAGCTCCAGCAAAGGCTGGGCGTGACCACCATCGTGGTGACCCACGATCAGGGGGAGGCCATGACCATGTCCGACCTGGTGGTCGTCATGAGCGACGCCCAGGTCCAGCAGGTCGGCCCGCCGCTCGAGATCTACCGCAAGCCGGCCAACAAGTTCGTCGCCGACTTCATCGGCACCAGCAATCTGCTGCCGGGGACCATGGACGATGCCGGCCGGGCGCTGGTCGCCGGCCGCGACTTCGCCGTCGCGCGCGGCGGCGAGGGGCTCGCCAAGGGCGGCGAGGTGGTGGTTCTCGTGCGCCCGGAGGAGGTTCACGTGCTGCCCGGCCGCCAGGAGGGGGCCAATCGGCTGCACGGCACCGTAGATTTCATCCGCGACATCGGCGCGACGGTGGAGATCATCGCCGACTGCGACGGGCAGAAGGTGATCTCCATGATGACGCCGAAGGACCGCCCGGGGGTCGACGTCGGCGCCGAGGTCACGGTCGACTGCCCCGCCGAGGCCTGCGTCGTGCTGCGGGACTGACCATGGCGAGCGTCGCCGCCCCTGAGGTGTCGCTCAAGCCCGGCGGGGATCGCGGGCGCTGGCTGCTGCCGATCTATCCGACCATCATGATCGGGATCTTCTTCCTGGCGCCGTTCCTCCTGATCGTCGCGGTCAGCGTGGCGCACCAGAACCCGGCGGGCTACTACGACCCGGGGTTCGAGCTCACGCACTTCCGGCGATTCCTCAGCTCGATCTTCATCGACACCGCGATCTTCTCGGTCGCCGTGGCGGCGCTGGTCGCGGCGATCTGTCTGGTGCTGGGCTTCCCTTTCACCTATTTCATCACCCGCCTGCCGCGCCGCAGCCAGGTGTTCTGGCTGGTCTACATCCTGGCGCAGCTCTCGCTCTCCGAGGTGCTGATCGCGTTCAGCTGGCAGGTCTTGCTGTCGAAGACGGCGGGGGTCGGCAACGTCCTGGTCTGGATGGGCGTGCTCGAGGAGTCCGTGTCGTTCTATCCCAGCTTCGGCGCCGTGCTGCTGGCGCTGACCTATCTCGTGCTGCCGTTCTCGGTGCTGATCCTCTATCCCGCCCTCAGCCGGCTGGACCCGGACGTCGCGGAGGCCGCGCGCACGCTGGGCGCCTCGCCCGTGCGCACCTTCTTCACCGTCGTGGTGCCGATCTTGAGGCCGGCGCTCGTCGCCACCGGCATCACCATGTTCGTCTTCACCCTGGGCGCGGTACTGGTGCCGCAGGTGCTGGGCCGCCCCTCGCACTGGACCCTGTCGGTGCTGATCACCGACCAGGCGATCTTCCAGTCCAACATGCCGTTCGCCGCCGCCTTGGCGATCTTCCTGCTGGCGCTCAGCATGGCCATGGTGGGCGCGACCATCTGGATCAACCGGCGCGCGGAGCTCAAGCGATGAGCCGGATCCTGCGCAATCTCTATAGGGCGGCCATCGCGCTGGTCCTGGTGGCCCCCCTGGTGGTGATCGCCGGCGTCTCGGTCAACGCGAGCAAGTTCCTGTCGTTTCCGCCGAAAGGTTTCTCGCTCCAGTGGTACGTCGAGATCTTCGCCGACAGCGCCTGGTTCGCCGCCCTGCAGAACAGCCTGATCGTGGCCGCCGGCGCCGCCGGCCTGGCGGTCTCGATCGCCTTGCCGGTGGCCTACTGCCTCTGGCGCTATCGCTTGTTCTACGCCCGCGCCTTGTTCACCCTGGGGGTGACGCCGTTCGTCTTGCCGCCGGTCATCATGGCGCTCGGCTTCCTGATCTTTTTCACCACCGTCGGGGTGCACGGCAAGATGATCAACGTGGTGCTGGCCCACGCGATCTTCCTGACGGCGCTGCCGCTGATCACGATTTCCCTCGGCCTGGAGTCGGTGCGCCACGAGATGATCGAGGCCGGTCAAACCTTGGGCGCCGACGACGTGACGGTGTTCCGCACGGTGACCCTGCCGATCGTGCGGCCCTACATCATTTCCGGCTTCGCCTTCGCCTTCGTGCTCAGCCTGAACGAGTACATCATCGCCTTCATGACCGTAGGATTCACGGTCGAGACGCTGCCGATCAAGATCTTCAACGCGCTGCGCTACGGCTATACGCCGGTGATGGCCTCGGTCGCGGTCGTGTTCATCCTGGTGAACGTGCTGGTGTTCGGCCTGATCGCGCGTTTCGGCGATTTGCCGCGGCTGCTCGGCGCCTGGAACGCGGGCGAGGAATAGCACCGCGGCGCCCCGCCCGCCCGGCGGCCGGTCAATCTTCCTTGGCGACCCGCGCCACCAATTCGCGCACCTCGGCCGGGGTGACCGGCTTCTCCACGAAGGGCCGGCCGGAGCCGTCGAGAAAGGCCTTCACCCGGCTGCTCAGGGTGTCGCCGGTGATGAACGCCAGGACCGGGACCAGCTCCGGCCACCGCTCGCTGAGGATCTTGTGGAGGGCGGGGCCGTCGACCTCCGGCATGCGGATGTCGCTCAGGATGACGTCGAAGCTCTGGCTTTCGAGCCGCCGCAAGGTGTCCGCGCCGGTGGTCGAGACGGCGACCTCGTGGCCGTCGACCTCCAGCACTTCGGCCAGGTAGTCGGCGACGTCCGGCTCGTCGTCGATCACCAGGATGCGCAAGACGCGGTCGCGGCGGGCCGCGGTCGCCCGCGCCTCCGGCGCCGCCCTCTCGCCGGCGGTGTCGCCCGCGACGGGAAAGCGGACGACGAACACGGCGCCCTGGTCGGGCGGGCCCTCGATCTCGATGCTGCCGCCGTGGCTCTCCACCAAGCGGTGGCAGAGGGCGAGGCCGATGCCGGTGCCGGTGCCGACCGCCTTGGTGGTGAAGAGGGGCTCGAAGATCCGCCCGCGAATGTCCTCGGGAACGCCGGGCCCGTTGTCCTTGACCTTGATCACGACCTGGCCGGACTTCTTGCGCAGCGACGTGGTGACGTGCAGCTTGCGTTCGCCGTCGACGCTTTCCAGGGCGTGCTGGGCGTTGATGACGAGGTTGGTGATCACCTGCTGCACCTGCTGATCGTCGGCCAGGATGGTCGGCAAGTCCTTGGCCAGGCGCCGCGAGACCCGGATGCCGGCCGCGCGCAGGGAATAGTCGGTCACCTCGAGCGCCGCCTCGATCACCCGGTTGACCTCGATCGGCCTCGGCTCGGCCGGCTGGTGGCGGGCCATGGAGAGGAAGGTCTTGACGATGCGCGCGCAGCGGTTGGCGGCGGCGCCGATCTTCGCGGCCCGCTCGGCGATCTGCGGGTCGGCGGCGTCCTGC
>JAWWCG010000092.1:0-9586 GCA_033720555.1 Kiloniellales bacterium
AAGCGGAGAGACGTCCGGTTCGCAAATCGACACCGTCATGCCGGCGAACACCGCCACGCCCTTGGCCCAAAGAATGAGATCGCTGTCCGAGGCGGACATCCAGAAATGCCGGTCCGACAGGCGAAACAGAACCGGGTCGTTGACGATCCCGCCTTCGGCCGAGGTGACGACGAGGTAGCGGCCTCGCCCCACCGGACAGGCCGTGACGTCGCGCGGCGTCAGCAGGTCGACGAAGGCGAGCGCGTCCGGGCCGGTGACCTCGACCTGCCGTTCGGTGGCGACGTCCCACAGCGTCACGCCCTCGGTGAGATGGCGATACTCCTCGAGCGGGTCCGCGTAGGAGTGGGGCTGGTACATGTGGTTGGCGACGGAGACTCCGCCGCAGCCGGCTCTCAGCGTCGCCGCGAAGAACGGCGACTTTCGGGTCCAGTAGTTGGTCTGGAGTGCCATGTAAAAGTACCCTCACTTTCCGCGATGTGTCGGAGAAGCGGTCATTCGTCGCTGTCGGCAGCCGACACCGGACGGCCGGAGTCTACCGCTCGCCCAAGAGCTCTTCGATGGCCCGATCGAGGAAGGCGGTGAACTCCGGGTGCACGCCCGGCGAGGCGACGCAGTGCCCGAACGGCGAATCGAAGACCCTGAGCTCGGCGTTCGCCATCTCGGCCACCTCGAGGGCGTTGTCCTCGGGCGTGAAATAGAGGTCGGTGCGGCACGGCACGACGATGGCGCGGGCCCGGATCGCGGCGAGCGCCTTGGCGAAATCGCCGCGGTAGAGGTCGTTCGCGGCGATGTCGCCGTGCTGCCAGGTCCGCAGCTTGGCCAGCAGGTCATTGCCGTCCCAACGCAGGTGGTCGTCCTCCCAGTCGGCCAGGAGCGCCTCGAGGCTGTCGAAGCCCAGCTCGCGGTAGAGGCCCTCCCGGTAGAAGGTCTGGGAGAAGGCCCAGCCGGCGTAGACCCGTGCGAAGGCGCGCAGGCCCTTGTCCGGCGGCGTCGTCCAGTCGCCGCCGTTCCAGTTGCCGTCGGCCTCGAGCGCCGCCCGGACGCCGTCAAGGAAGACGTAGTTGTGGGGCGCGCACCTGGCCGCGCCGCAGACCGGCAGGATGGCGCGCACGGCGTCGGGATACTGGGCCGCCCACTGGTAGGCCTGCATGGCGCCCATCGACCAGCCCATGACCAGGGCCCAGCGGCCGACGCCCAGCTTCTCGGTCATGAGCCGGCGCTGGCAGGCGACGTTGTCGTAGAGCGTGACGCGGGGAAAGCGCGGCCCGTCGTCGGGCGGCGGCGTGGTGCTGGGCGAGGAGGAGAGGGCATTGCCGAACAGGTTGGTCAGCACGATGAAGTGGCGCGCCGGGTCGAGCGCGCGCGAGGCGGCGACGACCCGCTCGTTGTCCCTGTGGCTGCCCGTGTAATAGCTCGGGATCAGGATCGCGTTGTCGCCGGCCGCGTTGAGCCGGCCGAGCGTCTTGTAGGCGAGCCTGGCCCCCGGCAGCACCCGGCCGCACTGCAGGGCGACGTCGCCCAGCTCGAAGACCTCGAAGTCGCTCACGTCTCGATCGCTCGTCCGGCGCGCGCGGGGCCGATCAGAAGAACCGCAGGTACTCCTCGACCTCCCACGGCGTGATGGCGACGCTGTAGCGCTCCCATTCGTCGTGCTTGTAGAGGCTGTAGGAGCGGTGCATGACCTCGCCCAGCACCTCTTTGGCGAAGTCGTCCTGGTCGAAGATCTCGATCGCCTCGCCGAGGCTGCGCGGCAAGCGCTGGATGCCGGCCGCTTCGAAGTCGGCCTCGGTCATGCGATAGAGGTCCTTGTCGAGGGAGGGGCCGGGGTCGAGCTTCTCGCCGAGGCCCTTGACCGCCGCGCCGGTGGTCATGGCGAGCGCCAGGTAGGCGTTCATGCACATGTCGGTCGCCCGGTTCTCGATGCAGAAGCGGTTCTGCGGCAGGCGCAGCATGGCCGAGCGGTTGTTGTTGCCGTAGGTCATGTGGGTCGGCGCCCAGGTGTAGACGCCGCCCTCGAAGCCCGGCACCTTCGGCACCAGGCCCTTGTAGGAGTTGACCGTCGAGCAGGCGATCGCGGTCAGCGCGCCGCCGTGGCGCAGCAGGCCGCCGAGGGCGTGGTAGACGCCTTCGCCCCAGCCGTCCCGCTCGCCGTCCTCGCCCTGGAACAGGTTCCGCCGGCCCTCGAAGGCCTGCATGCTGAAGTTGATGTGCGCGCCGGAGCGCCAGTCGCCCAGCGTCGGCTTGGGCATGAAGGTGACGAACATGCCCTGGCTCTTGGCCACCTCCTTGAGCAGCACCCGCAGGAACGTCAGGCGGTCGGCCATCTCGAGGGCGTGGGTGTAGCCGAAGTCGAGCTCGAACTGGGAATAGGCGCCCTCGGCCACCACGTCCTTCAGGCCCCAGTCCAGCTCGCCAAGGATGTCGATCAGCCTGCCGAGGAAGCTCATGGAATCGATCGAGGCCTCGCTGTCGTAGCCCCAGGCCTGGCGCTTGGGCAGCCCGCCGCTCGGCAGCACGGGATCGTTGTCGAAGGCCTTGACCGGCTGGCCGTCGACGTAGCGCATGACGATGAACTCGGGCTCGATGCCGGCCATCGGCCAGTAGCCGGCCTCGGCAGCCTGCGTCACCTGTCGCTTGAGGGCGAGGCGGGGACAGAGGTTGTAGGGCTTGTTCTCCCAATAGAGGTCGGCGAACACCCAGGCGCAACTGCGGTCCCAGGGGCAGATCACCAGGCTGTCGAGGTCCGGGATCGGGATCTGGTCGGAATCCGCGGGGCCCAGCTCCGGCACCATAGAGACCGAGTGAACCGCGAACTGCGGGCCCTTGCCGGTGCACACCGCCTCGAACTCGCCGATCGGCACCGGCTTGGTCTTGGGCTGGCCCAGTAGGTCGATCCAGCAGGACAGAACGTATTTGACGCCGGCCTGCTCGAGCCGCGCCTTGGTCTCGGCGATGCGCTCGGCGTCGGGGAAGGCCGCCGTCATGGTCTCCGGATAGCTGACGCTGGTCGACCGCGAGACCGCGCGGTAGCCGCCGGGCCCGCGCCCGTCGCTCGCCTCGTGCCTGACGCCCGTATCGCTCATCGCCTCACTCCTTTTCATTTGCGCGTGTTTTCAATTGTGCGTGCGGCTTCCGTGCGCTCGTTCGTGCGCCGCGCCCGGGTTAGGCAAAATCCTGCTTCAGGAGGAACTGGTTCTTGTACATCGCCAGGCCGGTCATGACCTCCAGGCTCGCGATGTCGTCGTGGTCGAAACAGTGCTGGGTGAGAAAGTCGAGGAAGCTCGCGTCGGACTCGCAGACGATCTCGACCAAGAGGTCGAAGCGCCCGCTGACCCAGAGGATGTAGACCACCTCCGGGTGGACCGCGAGGCGTTCGGCCACCTTGGCCGGGCTCGAGGCCGGCGCGACCTTGACGCCCAGCATGGCGTCGGCGCGGTAGTTCATGGCCGTCGGATCGGCCACCGCCACGATCCGCAACATGCCGGCGCGCGTCATCCAGCCGACCCGGTTGCGCACCGTGCCTTCCGAGACGCCGAGCTTCTTGGCGATGGTCTTGAACGGCAGGCGGCCGTCGTCCTGCAGCAGGCGCACGATCGCCCGGTTGAGCTGGTCGGTCGGCGAGGAGAGCGTCGCCGAGCGCGGCAGGTTGGCCCCGATCGCCCCGGCCGCCCCGGCCGCCCCGTCAGCCTCGGCGGCGCCGGAGGCGGGGTCCTCCACGGCTTCCAGGACGTCGTCCTTCGCGCCGCCGCCGTTGGCCATCGCCTGCGTCCTCCCGGCTCGACCGTGTCGGTCTAGGATTTACGAATAACGTAAATACGCTACGAATTCCTTATGCAGCGCCGACCTTATCGCCGTTGAATTACGCTTGCAACAAATAATCACGGGGGTGGGCCTTGTCTTGGGCAAAATCCCTTGGGCCACCACTGCGGATCGCCACTGCGGATCGCCACTGCGGATCGCGATTGCGCGGCGGGCAGGCGCGCCGAAGCCGGGACCCGAGGATCGGCTCCCGGCTTCGGCGGAGGGCTTAGCTGTCGCCGGCGCCCATGCGGCCGTCATGGCCGTCATGACCGTCGCCGCCAGCGCCGCCGCCGCCGGTGGTCGGCGCCTCGATCATGACCTCGACGGTCACCGCGCCGGCCCGCTCGAAGGTCAGGGTGAGCGGGAATTTCTCGCCCGCGATCAAGCGGGCCTTCAAGCCCATCAGCATGATGTGCAGGCCGCCCGGCTGCAGGACGGTCGGCTCGCCGGGACTCACCTCGATCGCCTGGACCGATCGCATCTTGGCGACGCCGCCCTCGGTCACGTTGGTGTGGAGCGAGACGTGCTCGGCCGCCGGCGAGGCGACCGCGACGAGCAGGTCGGGGGACTCGCCCCGGTTCACGATCGTCAGATAGGCGGCGCCCGCCTTGGCGGCGCCGATCGAGGCCCGCGCCCAGGGGTGTTCGATGGTCAGTTCGCCGTGCTTGTAGTCGTGGGCGACGGCGCCGGCGGCCACCGCCAGCGCGGCGAGGCCGGCCAGGGCCGCGAGCACACTCTTGCGTATCATGGTCAACGTCCTCTTGTTTTCATTTTCACTTGAAGCAACGGCGCGCGCCGCACGGCCTCACCTTAGTGTCCCGCCGCCGGTTCGGCGAGGCGCTATCGGCGAGGCGCTATCGGCGGCGGCGCGCCCTTTGCAGATCCGGCACCGATTCCGCCAGGCCCGCCGAGGTGATCAGCACGATGCCGACGATCTCGCGCAGGCCGAACGGCTCGTTCGCCCAGATCGCCGCCGTGAGCGTGCCGACGCTGATCTCGGTCATGAACAGCAGCCCGACGATGCCGGGGTTGAGGTGCGAGGCGCCCCACATGGCGGCGAAGCTGCCGGGCACGACGATGACGGCGAGCACCGGCACCAGCCACGGCAGGACCGAGACGGCGGTGGCGGCGTCCGGGGCCGCGTGGGCGCCGCTCAAGGGGAGCAGCGCGATCAGCACCGCCGCCGGCGCGCCCCACAGAAAATGGAGCGACGTGAACTCGAGCGCGTGGTTGGTCTCGTCGCCGCGCATCCGCACCGCCGCCACGCCCCAGCAGAAGCCGGCGACCAGCCCCATCCAGTCGCCGACGTTTCGCGGCATGGGAGCGCCGACGTCGACGCCGAAGATGACCAGCAGGCCGGCCAGACCGAGGGCGATGGCGAGCCAGCGCACGGCGGTGATCGCCTCGCCGAGAAAGAGCCGCGCCAGGATGGTGCTCCACACCGGCGTCAGGTAGTAGAGCAGCATGGCCCGGATCACCTCGGTGTAGATCAGGGAGTCGGCGTAGAGCACCACGGCGACGCCGGTGACGAGGCCCGTGAGATGCAGGCCGAGGCCGCCGGCGACGAGCTTGCGCCAGCGCACCAGCATGAGCGGCAGGAGGAGGAGCGTCGGCACGAGATAGAACAGCGCCGTCGCCCAGGCGCCGGTGATGCCGAACTCGTCGAGCGCCCGCAAGGGGATCCAGAACAGCCCCCAGACGACGCCCGAGTAGGCGCAGGCCAGCTTCGCCAGGGTCTCGGTCCGCATGAGGTGGGGGCTCCGTTTCCGCCGCGCCGCTCACCGGGTCTGCGGCTCGGCCGGGACGCGTCCGGAGGGCCGGGGCCGGTCGCTGGGAGGTCTCACGCCGCCGGCACGGGCGGCGCGGGGATCGCCGGGCGGCCGCCGGCCGGCGCCGATGTCGCCGGGGCGATCACCGCTCGGCGACATCGGCGGCGGCGAGGGCGCGGACGATGTCTTGCGGCGTCACCCGGCCGATCACCGCCCCGTCGTCGTCGACGATCGCCAGGCCTTCGGGATGGCTGGCCATGCGCGGCATGAGGTCCTCCAGCGTGGTCTCGGCCGCCACGCCGTTGGCCCGGTCGAGGCCGGCGCCGCCGGGCTCGCTGGACGCGCCGGGCTCCATGATCTCGCCGGCGGTGATTACCCGCACCCGCGGCACGTCCTTGGTGAACTCGGCCACGTAGTCGTCGGCCGGCCGCAGCACCAGGTCGGCGGGCGTGCCGAGCTGGACGACGCGGCCGTCCTTCATGATGACGATGCGGTCGGCCAGCCGGAGCGCCTCGAGGAAGTCGTGGGTGATGAACACGATGGTCTTGTGCAGCATCTTCTGCAGGCGCAGGAACTCGTCCTGCATCTGCCGCCGGATCAAGGGGTCGAGGGCGGAGAAGGGCTCGTCGAGAAACCACAGCTCCGGCTCGACCGCCAGCGAGCGGGCGATGCCGACGCGCTGCTGCTGGCCGCCGGAGAGCTGCCGGGGAAAGGCGTTCTCGCGCCCTTCGAGGCCGACCAGCTCGACCATCCCGCGCGCGCGCGCTTCGCGCTCGCTCTTCGTTTTGCCCTGCACCTTCAGGGGAAAGGCGACGTTCTCCAGCACCGTCAGGTGCGGCAGCAGGCCGAAGTTCTGGAACACCATTCCCATCTTGTGTCGGCGGATGTCGATCAGCTCGTGGTCCGAGGCCTTGAGCAGGTCGCTGCCGTCGAGCAGCACCTCGCCGGCGGTCGGCTCCACCAGGCGGGACAGGCAGCGCACCATGGTGGACTTGCCCGAGCCCGACAGCCCCATGATGATGAAGATCTCGCCGACCCGGACGTCGAAGGTCACGTTGCTGGCGGCGACCACGTGGGACTCCGAGCGCATGCGCTCGTAGAGGCCCGCGGGATCCGCGACATCGCCGTTGCGCGCCTCGAAGTAGGAATCGCTCTCCGGTCCGTAGACCTTCCAGATGTTCCGGCACGAGATCTTGACCTCGCGCTCGGAGTCCGCCCCGTTGGCCTGGTTCGCCGTCATCGCCGTGGTCCCCCGCCGCCCGGATCGAAGCCGTGCCTCGCCGGTCTTTTTTTTGCACCCCCGTTGCGGTCCTATCTAGCACGGTTCCGGCGCGGAAAACCAATCGAATCCCCTCTCCGATCGCCCGGCCGCCGGGGGCGAGCCTCTTGTTTCTCTTTTGCCGCGGGCTCTATTCTGACGACAGGAATAGGCCGGCCGTGCGCGGCGGCCCGGGAGGCCCGCCATGAAGGCCCGCCATGACGATCCAGTGCCTGAGCGCGGGCCCGCCCCGCGTCCTTGGCGGCGTAGCCATGGCCCAAGCTGGCGGACGAAGCGGGGAGGTTCGCGCCCGCCGATGAGCATCGCGCGTCGGCTTCTCGCCCCGCTGGCGGGGCTCGTGCTGTCGCTGGCGGGAGGGAGCTGGACCGGCTCGGCCGCGGCGGCGGTCTGCGCGCCGGAGACCGGGAGCTACCGGGTCGAGGTCGAGATCGACATGCCGCCGGTCAGCATCCGCCACGACCTGAACCGGGCCGAGCTGGGCCAGTTGGCGTTCCACGGCCCGTCCAACCGCGTCCTCGGGGTCACCGCCTCGAGCCTGAGTGCCGCCACCTCCACCCACTATCGCCATCGACCCATTCAGGGGGAGGGGCTCTGCCTGTGGGTCGACCGCATCGAGGTGACGCTGCGCTACGAGGCGCTCGACATCTACATCGCCTCGGAGTTCGCCCGCGGGTCGTGCCAGTACCGGGCGATCCTGAGCCACGAGAACAAGCACGCTGCCGTCGCCCGCGCCCACATCGACGACCACGTCGAGTCGATCCGCAGCGCTCTGACGTCGCTCACCATCCCCAAGCCCCGCGCGCCGCGCCTGGTCCAGTCGGTGGCCGTCTCCCAGGCCCAGATCCAATCGGCCATCGAGGCGCTCTTGGACCCGGTCATCGAACGGCTGCGCAAGAACATGGCGGCGGCGCAGCAGCGGGTCGATTCCCGCGAGGAATACCGCCGGGTCGAGACGCAGTGCGCCACGTGGTGAGCGCGCGCCGATTCGGGCCGGCGCCTTACGACGCTTTGATCTCGTCGAGCAGCCAGTCGCGGAAGGCGGCGACCTTCGGCAGCTTGGCGCTGCGCTTCGGCACCACGACGTAATAGGCGAAGTCGAGCGGATCGCAGACGCTGACGTCGAACGGCATGACCAGCCGCCCGGCCGACAGGTCGTCGGCCACCAGGACCGAGCTGGTGAGCGCGACGCCCTGGCCTTCGATCGCCGCCTGCAGGGCGAGGCTGTTCATGCTGAAGACCGGGCCGCGGGTGAAGTCGATGTCGGTGACGCCGGCGGCGAGCAGCCACATGCGCCAGGTCGGCGCGCCCACGTCCTCGAGATCCCAGTCGAGATGGATGAGCGTGTGGTGGCGCAGGTCCTCGGGGCGCCTCAGCGGGTGCGGGCCGTCCAGCAGCTTCGGGCTGCAGACCGGAAAGATCTCCTCGCTCAGAAGCTTTTCCACCTCGACGCTGGGGTAGTCGCCGCTGCCGTAGCGGATCGCCAGGTCGACGTTGTCGCGCTGGAAGTCGGCGAGCCGGTCGGTCGCGTCGAGCCGCACCTCGAACTCGGGGTGGGCCGCGCGAAAGCGATCGAGGCGCGGCACCAGCCATTTGGCGGCGAACGACGGCTCGGTGCTGACCGTGACGACGCCGCTCTCCTCATGGGCGCGCAACAGGTCGACGGCGTCGGCCAGCTTGTCGAAACCGTCGCGCAGGGCCGGCAGGGCGGCCTGGCCGGCCTCGGTCAGCCGCAGCGCCCGGGTCAGGCGGCGGAACAGCGGCACGCCGAGCTGCGCCTCCAGGCCCTTGATCTGGTGGCTGATCGCCGCCGGGGTCACGTGCAGCTCCTCGGCGGCCTTGGTGAAGCTCAGATGCCGGGCCGCGGCCTCGAAGGCGCGCAGGGAATTGAGCGGGGGCAGGGTCCGGGCCATGCTTTTTCATGCCTGAGAAATTCTAAATCGTTGACTGACGAAAGATCGTTTGTCCCGAGCGCTTTTTCAAGCCAAATATCTCCGTAACGGAACGAGATCTCGATCGCTCTCGATTGAGAAATCCTAGCAAAAAGGAGGTCATCATGTTGGTCGTATTGGAAGCCGCCGGATTGCTCGTCGACCGGATCGCCGCGGACTGGCATCTGACCCCGGTGGAGGCGCGGCGGGACGCCAGCCAGGGCCGCGTCGCCCAGGGGCACGTCGCCCAGGGGCACGTCGCCGAGGGCCATGTCCCGGAGTCGCGCCCCGCGCGGAGCCGCTGGCCGCTGTGGGCCGCCCTGCGCCACGGTGTCGGGCGGGCCGTCGCCGGCGCCGTCGGCGAGCTGCGCCACGCCCGCGAGCGCCGGAAACTGATCCGGGTGCTGTCGGCCAAGGACGACCGCCTGCTGGCCGACATCGGGATCAGCCGCGGCCAGATCCGCGAGGTGGCCGACGCGGCGGTGCGGCTCGGGCCGCAACACCCGAGCCGCCTGGTCGCGCCCACATCGTCCTCGCCCACTTCGTCCTCGGCCACGTCGTCCTCGGCGGCGCGGGTGCGCCGCGACGCGCCCGCGGAAGAGGCCGTCGCCAACGAGAACCGCGCCCGGGTCGCCGCCTGACCGGCTTGCCCTGACCGGCTTGCCCTGACCGGCTTGCCCTGGCCGGCTCGCCCTGAGCGGCTCGCCCTGACCCTGACTTTGGGCCGCGCGCGACGCACCAACTGGGCGGGCATCAGCGAAGTCTTCCTCGCCCCCCTGTCCCGAGGAACGACGCCCGCCCCGCCGGCG
>JAWWCG010000093.1:0-9546 GCA_033720555.1 Kiloniellales bacterium
CCGCTTCGGTCCAACCCTACTCGGAGATTCGGCGATGTCGCAGGAGATCTTTGGCAGCCTACTTTGGAACAGCCGGGCCGGCGTCGCGGCGCAGGCCCTGGACCTGGCGCGCGACAGGGATCGCGCCCATTCCAGGCGCGAGAGCGCGACCGGCGGCCGTCACGGCGAGGCGAGCGCCGCCAGCGGGCCAGGCACCGGCCTGCCGTGGCCGCTCGCCGCCGCGGGCCTGGTGTTCCTCGGTTTCGTCTTGGGGTCGATGCTGATCGCCGGAGTCATGGTGTGACGCGGTCTGACGCCGTCTGCCCATTCGACGGGGCCGGGGCCGCGCACCGCGGGGCTCAGGCCTCCTGGGGCGTCTTGGCGGCGAGACGGCGGTAGGCGAAGGCGGGCGGCGGCGCCGCGGCCTCCTCGGCGGCGAGGCGCGCGAGCTCGTCGTGCAGCGGCGACAGCGCGCACGCCGGGTCGGTCGCCGTGGCGCGGCCGGTCAGCGCGAAGGCCTGGCACCGGCAGCCGCCCCAGTCCAACTCCCGCCGCTCGCAACTGCGGCACGGCTCCTCCATCCAGTCGACGCCGCGAAACGCCCGGAAGCTCTCTGAGGTCTGCCAGATCTCCGCCAGGCTCTTCTCGCGCACGCTGTCGAAGACGAGATGCTCGATGGTCTCCGCCGCGTGACACGGCAGCACCTTGCCAGACGGCGTCACGTTGAGCGAGACGCGTCCCCAGCCGCCCATGCAGGCCTTGGGAAAGCGCGCGTGGTAGTCCGGCACCACGTAATCGATCACCAGCCGGCCCTGGAGCGCCTCGCGCGCCCGCTCGACCACTCCCGTCGCCCAGGCGATCTGCTCGAGGCTCGGCATCAGCGCCGCCCGGTTCTTCAGGGCCCAGCCGTAGTACTGGGTGTGGGCCACCTCCAGGCGCGCCGCGTCGAGCTCGAGGGCGAGATCGACGATCGCCTCGAGCCGGGCGACGTTCTGGCGGTGGATCACGGCGTTGAGCGTGAGCGGCAGCCCGAGCGCGCGCACCGCGCGGGCGACGCGGCGCTTCTTGGCGTGGCCGCCCGCGAAGCCGGCGATGCGGTCGGCGTTGGCGGCCTCGGCGTCCTGGACGCTGAGCTGGACGTGGTCGAGCCCGGCCTCGGCCAGGGCGGCCAGGCGCGCCTCGTCCAGCAGCACGCCGGAGGTGATGAGGTTGGTGTAGAGGCCGGCGCGGCTGGCATGGCCGACCAAGGCCGGGAGGTCCTCGCGCGCCGTCGGCTCGCCGCCCGAGAGGTGCAGGTGGATGACGCCGAGCGCCGCCGCCTGGTCGAACACCTCGGCCCATTCCTCGGTCCCGAGCTCCGCCGATTTGCGCTCCAGGTCCAACGGATTGGAGCAATAGGGGCAGCGCAGCGGGCAGCGGTGGGTGAGCTCGGCCAGGAGCGCGATCGGCGCTTCGGGTGCCGCCTGATTGGCCGTGTCGATTTGCTGATCCGGGCCCGCGTTCATATCAGCGTTCATATCCGCGTTCGTGTCCGTACTTGTGTCCGTGCTCGTATCCGGGGACACGCTCAGAGCTCGAGCAGCCGGCGGGCCGCGAGCTGCCCCAAAAAGGCGCGCACGTCGCCGGAGATCCGCTCGCGGCCGGCCTCGAAGCGCACGCTCAGGTCGTCGACGATCGCCTCGATGCTGCGCGCCCCGTCGACCAGCTTGGCGATCTCCGCCGCCGCCCCGTCGAGCTTGAGAACGCGCTCCGGCGCCAACAGCACCCATTCCTCGCGCCGCTCGTCGTAGCGCAGGCGCACCCCACGGGGAAAGCGCGGCACCGCCGCTTCGCTCGGCAGGGCCGCGTCCGGCGGCCCCTCGCTCGCGGGCGGTGCTTTCGGTTCTTTCGGTGGCTCAGGCTCGCCCAGCGGCCCTCTCCCTCGCGCCCTCTCGCTCGCGGGCCCCGCACGCCGGCCGGCGACCCGGCGACCACCGCGCCGCCTGCGTCAACGACGTCTTCGCCACCCCGGCCGGGATGGGATCGCGGATGACCGGCACGCCGAAGAGAGCCCCGAAAGTCCGGGGCTCCCGCCGTGTCGTCCGTCACATTCCTTCAGGCCCAGACTCGCTCGGGCCCGAATCCGTTCACAAGAAGATCAGTAGGTCGCGGCGAAATACATATTGATTTCCATGCCGCAACAGACTTCCTCGAACCGTGGTGTCGTCCAGGCCATGGTGGTCATCTCCCGCTATCGAGGCGTCATCGACGCGCTTCGCCAGCCGCCCCGCGGGCGCAGCGTCGAACGCTGGCGCCCAAACGCATCGCCCGTGGACCGTTCTCGCCAGGATATCCAGGATCCAGCGGCTTTGCTACCGGAAAGTCGGCCGTCTCGGGCGCGCAAACGCGGCACACAGCCATTCGCCGCCGATGGGGCGTCAGGGCCAGAGCGCCATGACCAGCGCCGCGGCGACCAGGGCGGCGATGAGGCCGGCGAAGAAGATCGCCCGGCGGCGGCGCGTGTTGAGCACGATCTGTCCCTGGCGCGCCTCTTCGGCGGTCAAGGTCGGCGGTTCGTCTCGTTTCGGCTCGGTCATGATCTCGCTATAAAACGCGCCCGCCCGACGATTGTTCCCGGGCGTCCTCGACCCCGGGATAGGCGTGCCGGCGCCGATGGCGCCCGCCGCTTCGATCGCACGCGCCCAAAAGAGAAGGGCCCCGCGAGGCCTGAGAGGAGTCCCGCGGGGCCCGAAAGGACGGCTCCGGATCGGAGAACAGAACCGCCATGCAAGGCCAGTCAGGCGATGACTGGGCCAGTCCGGCGCAAGCTGTCGGGGGGTGGTGAGCCGAAACCCGCGCCGATCAGGAGAACGCGCCGCGCTGGCGATAGTTCCGCAGCCCTCACCGCGCCGCCAGGGCGATCCGGTCCGGGGCGATCCGACCCCAACGGCGGTCTTGCGAAGGCGACCTCCCGAGGCTATCGCGGCGAAGCGCCGAGTTTCGACGCCTCGGCGACTATGCTAGACTTCGTCGATTATCGGTTGAGAGCCAGCCTCCTAGACCGGCCGAATCATGAAACTCGCGATCATTTCCGACGTTCACGCCAACCTGGAAGCCCTGAGCGCCACCCTGCAAACGATTTCCCGGCAGAGCGTGGACCGGATCGTCGTGCTCGGCGACATCGTCGGCTATAACGCGAACCCCGGCGAGTGCATCGCACTGCTCCGGGAGTCGAACGCGACGATCATCGCCGGCAACCACGACAGGGCGGTCGCCGGCGTGATCTCGACGGAGGGGTTCAGCGCCGCTGCGGCCCTCGCCGTGGAATGGACCCGCAAGCACCTGAGCGCCGACCATCTCGCCTACCTCGCCGCCCTTCCCCTGGAGACTAGCGTCAACGGCCACCTGGTCGGCGTCCACGGCGGCCTCTTGCCCCATGGCGGCTGCGAGCTGACCCGGCTCAGCTCGCCGGAGCGGCGAAAGCCCTCCTTCGAGTCGCTGATGGCGCATCCCTCGGGCGCGCGCGTCTGCGGCTTCGGCAACACCCACCGCCTCGGCATCTACGAGTTTCGCGCCGGCCGGGAGCGCGCGCTCGACGGCGACGAGGCGACCTTGCGCGAGGACTGCTACTATCTGATCAACCCGGGCTCGGTGGGCCAGCCGCGCCAAAGCGACCGCCGGGCGACCTATTTCACGTTCGACACCGGGCACCGCAGGCTGAGCGTGCACCGAGTGCCCTACGACTTCGCGGCGCCCGTCGCCAAGTCCTGCGCGGCCGGACTCCTGCCGTTCTACGCCAGGTATCCCCGATCGATCCGGGAGCCGATACGCTGGACCGCGAACGCCCTCGGCCTCGGCGGCCTCGCCAGGCAGGTGGCGCGAGCGCGCCAGCAAAAACGCCAGGGCGCAGCACCCCGTCTCGACACCTGACGCCGGCCCGCGGCGCTAGAGCCCGCGGGCCGCGAGAGGCCTCGCCCGGAACGCGGCCACGACGTGTCGGCGGCCCCCAAGCGCGGCCTTGTTCAGCGCCGCGGCCCGATCCGCTCCATGCCCAAGTAGGGGTGCAGCGCGGCCGGCACGACGATTGAGCCGTCGGCCTGCTGATGGTTCTCGACGATGGCGATGATCGCCCGGCCGCTCGCCACGGCCGTCCCGTTCAGGCTGTGGACCAAACCGGAGGCCTTGCCGTCCCGGTAGCGGGTCTTCAGGCGCCGCGCCTGAAAGTCGGTGCAGTTGCTGGTGCTGGTCACCTCGCCCCACTCGCCGCCCTCGCCGCGCCCCGGCATCCAAGCCTCCAGGTCGAACTTGCGATAGGCGGCGGCTCCGAGATCGCCGGTGGCGATGTCGACCACCCGGTAGGGAACGCCGAGCGCGTCGAAGATCCGCTGCTCGATGTCGAGCAGCCGCTGATGCATGGCCTCGCTGTCCTCGGGCGTGCAGAAAATGAACATCTCGACCTTGGTGAACTGATGCACGCGGTAGAGGCCGCGGGTGGCCCGGCCGTGCGCCCCCGCCTCGGTGCGGAAACAGTGGCTGAGGCCGCACAGCAGGATCGGCAGCTCGCCGACCTCCAGCGTGGCGCCGGCGTACATCCCGCCCAGCGTGATCTCCGAGGTGGCGATCAGGCCGAGGTCGCTGTCCTCGATGCGATAGATCTGCGTTTCCGGCCCGCGCGGCGCGAATCCTGTGGCGTTGAGCACGCTCTCGCGCGCGAGATCTGGCGTCGCCACCGCCGTGAAGCCCTCGCCGATGAGCAGGTCGATGGCGAAGCGCTGGAGCGCGAGGTCGAGCAGCACGGCCTCGTTCTTGAGGAAATAGAAGCCGTGGCCGGCCACCTTGCCGCCGGCCGCGAAATCGACCAGATCGAGCGCCTCCATGAGCTCGAGATGGTCGCGCGGCGCGAACGCGAAGCTCGGCCGCTCCGCCCGGCCGTGGCCGATGACCTTGCCGTCGGCCTCGCTGGCGCCGATCGGCGAGTCCTCGTGGGTCATGTTGGGGATCTCGAGCTCCACCTCGGCGAGCTCCTCCTCGACCGCCGCCAGCTCGTCCTTCAGCGCCGAGCGCTCGTCGCGCAGGCCGCGCGCCTCGGCGATTCGCTCCGCCTTGACGTCCGGATCCATGTCGCCGGTGATCTTGGCGAGCTCGTTGGCGCGCCGGTTCGCCTCCTGCAGGCGCATCTCCAGGTCCCTGCGCCGGGCGTCCAGGTCGACGAAGCGGTCCAAATCGACCCGCATGTTGCGCCGCTCGATATTGCTCCTGACGGCGTCGAGGTTCGCGAGAATGAACTTTCGATCAAGCATGACGGACCCAATCGTCTAAGGGTTGAAGGCGCGAATCCCCCGGCACGGAGGAGAGGGCTGCCTGGACCTCCATGTGCGTCCAAGTGCGTCCAAGTGCCTCAGCGCGCAAGGTTGTCCGGCCGAGCCGCAGCGTAACCGCGGCTCGTGACCGCGGCGCATGATAGCCAGCGCTACGGCCAAATCCAATGACCGCATGCCCCCCGGCCATCCACGCCGGGCCTCCGGTGGCGCGGCCCTCCGCCGGCTCGGCGGCCGGAGGGGGCGCGCGCCGGAAACAATTGAAACCAAAAAGGCCCGCCGGCGAAATGCGGCGGAAAAGTCCGGCTCATAGAGTGCGCTGCGTCACGTCAGGGCCGGGAGATGCGCTCCCGGCTCGGAGCTGACGGAAAGCCGCGAAAGGAAGGATGAACTCATGAGCTACGCAGACTCATCCCGCCACAGGGTGCCGTTCGCCGAATTGGTCGAGCCCACCCGCGTCGTGGGGGAGACCCTCTACGAAACCGCCCGGAGCGCGACGCACGCCACGGCCCGAGCCTTCGAGGCGATCGCCAGACGCGTCAGGGCACGTCGCAGCGTCAAAGAGCTCTCGAAGCTGAGCGACCACGTGCTGCAGGACATCGGCGTCGATCGCTCGGAAATCGCGTCGCTCGCCCGGCGGGTTAGCGAGAACCCCGATGTCGACTACCGGGTCATGCGCTCATGGTAAGCGCCGGCCAAGATACGACCCCGCTTACGCTCGACCCTCCGGCGGCCGGCGCCGCCAAAGCCGCCAAAGCCGCCAACGATGTCGACGATGTTGTGGCGCGGCCGTCCGGAGGGTCGGGTCTTTCTCAGGCGGCGAGTCCGCCCCGCCTCGCCGCGCCCTCCGCGCCCCCGTCGCGCGGCTGACGCGCCCGCATTCGCCGCCCCCGTCACCGGTCACGAAAGCACGCGACGCGCCGGCCCGCCGATCCTCGCCGCGCCATCCGCTTATTCCCGCTTTATCCCCCGATAATCCGCGCCTCTCCACAGATAATCGCCCGGCGTGTGGACAACGCGCTTGGCAAAGCCCCGGCGTCGCCTAAGCTGAGCGCCTGGGTTTTCGCTGGGCGTCGCGCTTCCTCCAACCTGCCCAGTACGGTGAGCCACCGGCAGCCGGGCCGCTGCCGGTGGTTCGCTGTCGCGCGCTGCGGGCGGAGTCGCGGGCGCCCCTCTCTCGAGCGACCGACGAACGACCGACGGCGTCGATCGGGACTCTGGACCCTCCCGGAAGGCCGGCTTAGTCTACGCGCTCGAGAGTTCGCGTTCGCCGGACAGCAGCCGGCGCGGTCCCCCGTCGGGGCCGGCGCGCGGCTCTTTTCGGCAAGCCCGTTTTCGGCAAGTCCATGGACCACCTTGATGAACGAGGGCGCGGCAAGGCGCCGGGCCGGGCCGCGCGCTGTCGCGCCGGCGCCGCGCGGTGGTCGGCGGCGGCGGTCCTGAGCGCCCTCTTGGCGGCGCCGGCCGGCGGACCGGCGCGCGCCGCCGCCCTCCAGGCGGTCGAGGACTTCGGCCCCAATCCGGGGCAGCTCGACATGTACGTCTACGCGCCGGACGGGATCGAGGCCGGCGCAAGCCTGGTGGTGGCCCTCCACGGCTGCGCGCAAGGCGCCGCCGACTTCGACGACGAGACCGGCCTGATCGCGCTTGCCGACGCCTTCGGCTTCGTTCTCGTGCTGCCCGAGCAGCGCCGGACCAACAACGAGGCGCGGTGCTTCAACTGGTTCCGGCGGGCGGACAACCGGAGGGATCAGGGCGAGGCCGCCAGCCTGCGGCAGATGATCCAGCACGCGCGCGACACCTTCGAGGCTGATGCGTCGCAGATCTTCGTCCTCGGCCTGTCGGCGGGCGGGTCCATGGCGGCGGTGCTGATGGCGAGCTATCCGGAGGTCTTCGCCGGCGGCGCGGTGATCGCCGGCACGCCCTACGATTGCAACACGCCGACGTCGATCTGGGATTGGCAGTGGTGGTGGTTCGACACCTGGGTCGGCGACGCCGCCGCGGCCAGCTTCGGCTGCGGCCTCTTGGGCCAGTCGCCGAGCGAACGCGCGGCCAAGGACTGGGGCGATTACGTCCGCGCCGCGTCGCCCGGCGCGCCCGCGCGGTGGCCCAGGGTCTCCCTGTGGCAGGGCGACGCCGACCAGGTCGTCGATCCGATCAACCTGGGGGAGCTGGTCAAGCAATGGACCGACGTCCACGGCATCGACCAGGCGCCCGACGACGGCGAGGACGATGGCGAGGACGATGGCGCCGTCAGCCACAGGATCTATCGCGACGCCGGCGGCGCCGCGCTGGTCGAGACCTACGAGATCGCCGGATTCGCCCACGCGTTGCCGGTGGACCCGGGCGCCGGTCCGCAGCAGTGCGGCAAGATCGCCGACTACGTCGCCGACGCCGACATCTGCAGCACCCTCAAAATCCTGGAGTTCTGGGGCGTCGCGCCCTGACGGCCCGGCCCCGGCCTCACTCCATGTACCAGCCGTGGCTGACGACCAGGGACTGGCCGGTCAGGGCGTTGGTCGCGAACGAGGCGAAGAGGAGCGCCACCTCCGCCACGTCCTCGACGGTGGTGAACTCCTTGTCGACCGTCGGGCCGAGCATGATCCGGTTGACCACCTCCTCCTCGGAGATGCCGAGTTGCTCCGCCTGCTCGGGGATCTGCTTCTCCACCAGGGGCGTCCACAGGAAGCCCGGGCAGATGACGTTGGCGCGCACGCCGTGCGCCGCGCCCTCCTTGGCGATGACCCGTGCCAGGCCGAGCAAGCCGTGCTTGGCGGTCACGTAGGCGGCCTTGAGCGGCGAGGCCTCCTTGGAGTGCACCGAGCCCATGAAGATGATCGAGCCGGCGTTCTTTCGGTACATGTGCGGCAGGCACGCCTTGGAGGTGAGGAAGGCGCCGTCGAGGTGGACGGCGAGCAGCTTCTTCCAGTCGGCGAAGGGAAAGTCCTCGACCGGGTGGACGATCTGGATGCCGGCGTTGGCGACCAGGACGTCGACGCCGCCCCACCGCGCCACGACCCGCGCGACCCCCTCGTCGACCGCCCGCTCGTCCGTCACGTCCATCGCCAGGCCCATGGCGGTCCCCGGCCCGGCCTCGCGGAGCGCGCCGGCGGTTGCCTCTGCGGCCTCGCGCTCGAGATCGGCGATCGCCACGCGCGCGCCTTCCGCGACGTAGCGCCGGGCGATGGCCTCGCCGATGCCCCGGGCGGCGCCGGTGACGATGCACACCTTGTCCTCGAGCTTCATCGCCCGATCTCCCTCGTTCCCGCAGATCCTCGACCGTCCCTAGGCTAAGCCCCCGGGGCGTCCGGGGGCGTCCGGGGGCGTCCGGGGGCGCGCCAGGGCGGTGCGGCGGGCCGCGCGGCCTGCCGCCGCCTCAGCTCATGTTGAGCAGCCGGCGAATCGGCTTGGACAGGCGATTGACGCGTTTTTCCGTGCGGGCCACGAGGCCGTCCTCGACCCAGGCCAACTGCAGCATCCGGCGCTCGCCGACGAAGGGCTTGTGGCCGTGGAAGGACGTGTCGCTGCGCCGAAACGCCAGCATGGTCCCGCCCAGCGGCATGACCTCCACAGCATAGTCCTCGATGTCGTCGGCGGAACGCAGGAACCGGAGCCGCCCGCCGTCGGCGCCCCAATCCTGGTTGAAGTAGATGAGCATGGTGATGATCTTGGTGCGGTGGTCGACGTGAATGTGACCGTCGGTCTTCTCGCAGAACCGGCGCACCGTGATCGTCTGGGGCCGGCCGCTCAGATCGACGCCGAACTTGGCGCCCATGCGCGCCGCCAGGGCGGGCCCGCGGAGCTCCGCCAGGAGGGCATCGAAAGCCGGGCCGTAGCGGAGATCCTCCAGCTTCACGTTGCCGGGGCCGGAGATCTCGGGGTAATCGGCGTTGATCGCTGTGAGCTGGTCGGGGCCGATGAAGCCGGGAACGACCACGTGGTCGAAGGGATCGCGCGCCAGCGGCGTGTTCTCCAGCGCCTCCAGGTCGAGCAGGTCCGAGCCGGACCCGGCGGGCGAGTCGGATCGCAGGGCGGTCGCGTTGGACATGGCAGGAATCCCGAAGATCGCTTTGCGTCAGTGTGGCTCAGCCCGTCGGCCGAGGCAATCGGCCGAGGCAAACCGCGACATGCCACGAGATAGTCGCTCTCAAGGCAATTTGCCAGCCCAAAGATGGCCGCCGTTGGCGCCGGAGACCGGGGCCGAGGCGGAATACGGCATTGACCGGGCAGAGGAAAAGTCGTTAACAGTCCGACCGTTCGCATCGCGCCC
>JAWWCG010000094.1:0-9490 GCA_033720555.1 Kiloniellales bacterium
CGCTCGCCGATCAGGCGGCGGTCGATCTCCAACTGGCTCTCGCCGGGACCGCCCAAGAAGCCGAAGCCGCCGCGCTGGCGCTCCAGGTGGGTCCAGGAGCGGACCAGGCGCGAGCGCTGATAGGTGAGCGCCGCCAGCTCGACCTGGAGCTTGCCCTCCCTGGTGCGGGCGCGGGCGCCGAAGATCTCCAGGATCAGGCCGGTGCGGTCGATCACCTTGCAGTTCCAGGCCCGCTCCAGATTGCGCTGCTGGATCGGCGTGAGCGCCGCGTCGACCACCGCCACGGCGACCTCCCAGACGCGCACCACATGGGCCAGGGACTCCACCGCGCCCTTGCCGAACAGGGTGCTCGGCCGCGGCCGCGCCACCGGCACCACCTCGTCGCGCACCACCTCGAGGTCGATCGCCTGGGCCAGGCCCACCGCCTCGGCGAGCCGCGCCTCGGGATCGCGCGCGCCCTGGCGCGCCGCCTTGATGTGGGGATGGAGGACAAGAGCCAGGCCTACCCGGCCGGATCCCTTGGCAGCGTTCGGCTCGGCGCCTTCGCCCCGCCGGTCCGCTTCCGGCGTGTCGTTGAACCTAGCCGTCTTCGCTCTCCTCCTTGCTGGCCTCAAACAGCTGGACCGGGACGGTCGGCATCACCGTCGAGATCGCGTGCTTGTAGACGAGCTGGGAATGCGCATCGCGGCGCAAAAGCACCGAGAAATTGTCGAACCACGTGATAACGCCCTGAAGTTTAACCCCATTCACCAAGAAGACCGTGACCGGCACCTTGTTCTTGCGGATATGGTTCAGGAAAACATCCTGCACGTTTTGAGATCGTTCCGGCGCCATTTTCAGCCCCCTCTTTGTCTTCTTGTCGTCATCAAATGGCCTCGGGGGGTGACAAGTCCAACCCCCCTTCCACCGTCATCGCATCCAAAGCTTAAGCGCACCTCCTGTCGGCTCAATCGTGGCTGCGACCTCGTTGTCGGCTCAGTATCACCAATAAGGGTGAAAAAGCAAACGCCGCGTCCGGTCCCGGTCGGGCGCGCCGCGCGGCCCCGTCGCCCGCCCCCTCATCGCCCCGTTTTCGCGACGCCGCGAGCCGCGCCGGGCGCGCTCACACGCCGGCCGCGTGCGTCACGGCCCGCGCCAGAGCGGCGCAACTCTCGTAGTAGCGCCGCGGCGGATGGCTCGCGAATTCGCCCGGCCGGGCCGGCTGCGGGCGCAGCAGGATGGGGACGCAGCCGCTGTTCGCCGCGCAGAGGAGATCGATGTCGGTGTCGCCCACAAACCAGATGTCGGGGCCGGGCGCCAAGCCGCCCGCGGCGAGGGCCAGGCGCACCGGCTCGGCGGCCGGCTTGTCCCGCTCGGCGTCGTTGGCGCCGACCAGGCGGCCGAACAGCCGCGCCCAGCCGAGCGCCTCGGCCTCGCGGCGCAGCAGATCGCCGCGCTTGTTGCTGACGACCGCCAGGTAGAAGCCGGCCGCCCGCAGGCCCTCCAGCATGGCGGTGGCGCCCGGCCGTTCCTCGAGCTGCGCCAGGTGGTCGGTTTCGAAGCAGCGATAGAAGATCGCCATGGCTTCCTCGGCGCGGGCCCCGAAGAGGGCGGGAAAGCTGTCGCGGGCGGAGGCGCGCACCCGGGCCTGGGTCTCCTCGAAGGTCCAGGGCTCCAGGTCCATGGCCCGGAACGTGGTGGCGAGGGCGTGGTGGATGGCCGGCCAGGTGTCCACCAGGGTGTTGTCCCAGTCGAACAGCAGCGCGGCCGGTCGGCCCTCGCGATCCAGGCTCTCGGGTAGGGTTGGCTCGGAGCGGGCGCCGTCCGCCATCAAAAGAACTCGAGCTTGACCGAGAACAGCTTCTCGACCTTTTTGACCGCCTCGCTGGCGGCGAACAGGATCACCAGGTCGCCGGCCTTCACGACGGTGTCGCCGCGCGGAATGATGATATCGCCGCTGCGCACCAGCGCGCCCAGGACAACGCCGTCCGGCAGCTTGGCCTCGCGCAGGGGCACCCCGACCAGGCTCGAGGTCTCGAGCGCCTCGGCCTCGATCAGCTCGCCGAAGTCCTCGGACAGCGTGTGCACCGAGCGGATCCGGCCGCGGCGCACGTGCTCGAGAATGCGCGAGACCGTGATTGCCCGCGGATTGACCACGGTTTCGATGCCCAGCGTGCCGATCAGCGGCTCGTAGGTGTTCTTGTTGATCAGCGTGACCGCGCGGCGGCAGCCGTAGCGCTTGGCCAGCATCGAGGCCAGGATGTTGACCTCGTCGTCATTCGACACCGCGACCACCGTGTCCGCCGTGCGCGCGTTCACCTCCTCGAGAATCTCGGCGTCCAGGGCATTGCCGTTGATCACCACCGTGCGGTCGAGGGCCTGCGCCACGAACTCGGCGCGCTTCTTGTCCAGCTCGATGATCTTCATCGAGACCTGCGGGCTGCGCTTCTCGACGTTCTCGGCGAGGTAGAGCCCGATATTGCCGCCGCCGACGATGATCACCCGCCGCGCCTCGGTCTCCTCGTGGCCGAACACCGGCATGGCGCGCGGGATGTGCTCGGTCTCGGCGACGAAATAGACGTCGTCGCCGGCGCGCAGCTCGGTGTCGCCGGACGGCACGATGCCCTCGCCGCCGCGCGAGATGCCGACCACCACGATGTGCAGGTCGGGAAACAGCGCCGTCAGCTCCCGAAGCGGCGTGTCGAGCACCGGGCATTCCTCGGTGCAGTGGACGCCGATCAGGCTCACCTTGCCGTCGGCCAGGGGAATGACGTCGAACGCGCCGGGCAGCTCGAGCCGGCGCCCGATCGCGCGCGCCACCTCGATCTCCGGCGAGATGATGACGTCGATCGGCATGTGCTCGCGCGAGAACAGATTGGCCCACGTCGGCTGCAGGTAGCTCTGGCTGCGCACCCGCGCGATCTTGGTGGGCACCTCGAACAAGGAGTGGCAGATCTGGCAGGCGACCATGTTGACTTCGTCGGCGTAGGTCACCGCGATCACCATGTCGGCGTCGCCGGCGCCGGCCCGCTCGAGCACGTCGGGGTGGGAGGCGAAGCCGACCAGCCCCTTCACGTCCAGCACGTCGGTGATCTTGTGCACCAGTTCGGGCAGATGGTCGATGACGGTGATGTCGGCATCCTCGTCGGCCAGATAGCGAGCGATGTTGAAGCCGACCTGGCCGGCGCCGCAGATAATCACTTGCATGGTGCGTCCGGGGTTCGAGAGAGGGTCAGTGCCGTTCGCCCGGCGAGATTCCGAGGGTCCTGAGCTTGCGGTGGAGGGCCGAGCGCTCCATGCCGACGAAGCCGGCGGTGCGCGAAATATTGCCGCCGAAACGCAGCACCTGCGCCTCGAGGTATTGCCGCTCGAACACCTCGCGCGCCTCGCGCAACGGCAGCGCCATGACCTCCTGCGCCGCGTCGGGGCGGGTGACCACCGGCGCGATGTCGCCGATATCCGCCGGCAGCATGGACGCGTAGACCGGCTCGTCGACGTGCCCGGGCGCCATGATCAGTATCCAGTCCACGACGTTGCGAAGCTGACGCACATTGCCCGGCCAATCGTAGGACTGCAAGGCGGCAATGCCGTCGTCGGACAGCCGGCGCGCCGGCAGGCCGGCCATCTGCGCCGCGTGCTGCATGAAGTAGTCCACCAGCTCGGGAATATCCTCGCGCCGCTCGCGCAGGGCCGGCACCCGGATCGGCACCACGTTGAGCCGGTAGAACAGGTCCTCGCGAAACTTGCCCGCCGCGATCAGGCTCATGAGGTCGCGGTTGGTGGACGCCAGCACGCGCACGTCGACCTCGACGCGACGGTCGCCGCCGACCCGCACGAAGGTCTGCTCCTGCAGGACCCGGACGATCTTGCCCTGGGTCTCGAGCGGCATGTCGGCGACCTCGTCGAGCAGCAGGGTGCCGCCGTGGGCGCGCTCGAAGATGCCGACCCTGGCGCAGCGCTCCGAGCCGTCCCAGCGGTTCTCGCTGCCGAACAGCTCGCTCTCCATGCGCTCGGGATGCATGGTCGCGCAATTGAGGGCGAGGAAGCGGCCCTGGGCCCGGCGCGAGAGGTCGTGCAGCGAGCGGGCGACGATCTCCTTGCCGGCGCCGGCGGGCCCGGTGATCAGCACGCGGCTGCCGGTCGGCGCCACCTTGGCGACGGCCTGCTTGAGGTGGCCCATGGCGGTCGATTGGCCGAGCAGCTCGCTGGTGGTTCCGGCGCGAAGCCGCAGCTCCTCGTTCTCGCTCCTCAGGCGGGCGGCCTCGATCGCCCGTTCGATCACCAGCAGCAGGCGGTCGGCCTTGAAGGGTTTCTCGATGAAGTCGTAGGCGCCCAGCTTGATCGCCCGCACCGCCACCTCGATGGTGCCGTGACCGCTGATGATCACGACCGGCAGGTTGGGATAGTCCCGGACGATGAGCTTGAGCACGTCGAGCCCGTCGAGCGCGCTGTCCTGCAGCCAGATATCGAGAATCACGAGGCTCGGCATGCGGCTGCGCAAGGCCTCGATGGCGCTGTGGCCGTCGGCGGCGTCGCGCGTCTCGTAGCCTTCATCGGCCAGGACGCCGGTGATCAACATACGGATATCGGCCTCGTCGTCGACGATGAGGATTTCACGTGCCATGGGTGCCTGCCTTGTTTTTTTCTAGCGAATCTCGTTGACGCCCCCGCGCAGGGGTCTCCTCTCCAGGCGGAAAATGCAACGTCACCCTGGCCCCGCCCGTCTCGACATCCTCCAGGGTCACCTTGCCGTCGTGGTCTTCCATGATCTTTCGCACGATGGCCAGGCCGAGCCCGGTTCCGCCCGCCCGCGTGGTGACGTAGGGCTCGGTCAGGCGATGGCGCTCGGACTTCGGCAGGCCCCGGCCGTTGTCCTGCACCTCGATCTTCGGCCCGCCCGGCGCGTCGGCCAGGGAGATCCGGATCTCGCCCTTCGGCAAGTCGCCGCCGTCCTTGGCCGGGCGGCCGGCGATGGCGTCGGCGGCGTTCTGCAACAGGTTGAGGATCGCCCGGGCGATCTGGCGGCTGTCGCAGGCCTGCACCACCGCCTCGTCGGGCAGGTCGCAATGAAAGTCGATCTGCGGCGTGGCGTTCTTCTGCAGGAAGACGGTCTGGCGGATGATCTCGCCGAGGTCGTGATCCTGCAGCGACGGCTCGGGCATGCGCGCGAAGGACGAGAACTCGTCGACCATGCGGCCGATCTCGGCCACCTGGCGAACGATCGTGTCGGTGCAGGCCTCGAAGGTCTCGCTGTCGTTTTCGATCTGCGACAGGTAGCGGCGCTTGAGGCGCTCGGCGGAGAGCTGGATCGGCGTCAGCGGATTCTTGATCTCGTGGGCGATGCGGCGCGCCACGTCGGCCCAGGCGGCCTTGCGCTGGGCCGCCAGCAGTTCGGTGATCTCGTCGATGGTGACGACGAAGCCGATGACGCCGTCTTCGTCGCTTTGCGCCAGGATGCGCACGAACAGGCTGCGCACCGTGCCGTCGGATCCGGTGCGCACGATCTGCGCCTCGCTGATCTGGCGCGGCCGGCGGCTCGCCTTGTTCAGCAAGGGCGCGATCTCCGGCATGACCTTCGCCAAGGGACGGCCGGAGAGCGTCTTGGCGTCGCTTTGCAGCAGCTCGCAGGCGGAGCGGTTGGGCAGCGTGATGCGGCCTTCGCGGTCGAGCCCGATGACGCCGGCCGTCACGCCGGAGAGCACCGCCTCGATGAAGCGCCGGCGGCTGTCGAGCTGCTCGTTGGCGTCGAGCAGATCGTGCTGCTGGCTCTCCAGCTTCGAGGTCATGCTGTTGAAGGCGCGCAGCAGCGAGCCGATCTCGTCGCGCCCGAGCCCCTGGTCGACCCGGGCCGAGAGGTCGCCGGCGCCGACCTGCTTGGCGGCGAAGATCAGGCTGCCGATCGGCCGGCTCAGGTTGTTGGCCACGGCGAGGCCGACCCAGATCGCCGCCAGCAGCAGCAGCAGCGCCACCACCACGAAGATCATGGCGAAGCGGATCTGCAGGTCGGAGCGTTGGCCCTCCATCTCCTCGTAGAGCTTGGCGGCGCCCTGGCTGCGGTCCATGTGGGCGAGGACCCTCTGGTCGACCGGCCGGCCGACGTAGAGAAAGATGTCGTTCAGGCCGTCGAGCTCGACCAGGGCATGCACCCGGTCGTCGGTGCCGGCGGTCAGGATGACCACCTTGCCCTCGCGCGCGCGGTCCACCGCCCATTCGGGAATCTGCGGCTGGAAAGAGAGCAGGCGCCCCAGCCCGGCGCGCGCCAGCAGCCGGCCGGAGCCGTCGAACACCACCGCCTCGGTCAGCGAGCGCAGCACCGTCTGCGTCTCCACCAGCTGGTTGAAGCGCGCGGTGTTGAAGCGGAAGGCCGGGCCCTGGCGATTGAGGTCCTGGGCCATGGCCAGGATGTCGGCCTTGATCACCTGCTGGTGCTCTTCGAGATAGGCCTCCGCCACCGCCACGGACTCGCTGACCGCGGTGCGCACCCGCTGGCTGAACCAGCCCTGCAGGCCGAAGTCGAACATGATCACCGAGAAGACGGCGATGATGATCGTCGGGGTGACGGCCAGCAGGCTGAACAGGCCGACCAGGCGGGCGTGGAGCCGCGCCCCGGCGGCGCCGCGCTTGCTGGCCACCCAGACGTAGACCAGGCGATGGCCGATCAGGGCGCCCAGCGCCAGCAGCAGCACCAGGTCGAGGTTGAGCAGCAGCAGGATGTCCCAGGTGTCGACCGCCACCGGGAGGTTGCCGGTCATCGCCCCGACGGTCGCGACGCCGGCGACCACGGCCGCGACCGACAGGGCGATCGCCAGGTTGCGCTCGAGGCGGACCCGGCGCGACCAGAACTGGAAGCGCAACAGGGCGCGGCGCGGCAGACCCGGCGAGGTGTTGGCGGCCGTAGTTTCGTCGATCACCAGGGGCGGCCCTTACTGTGACCCGCGGGTCTCGCTTGTTGTATTATTGCCACAGCCTATTTAAGGCCGCGAACCACCCGAATGTCTAGCTCTCGTATCTTCTTTCGGAGGGTGTTTCGATTCAGCCCCAGCATTTTGGCGGCTTTTATCTGATTGCCGTTGGTCGCGGCGAGCGAGAGTTCGATCAGCGGCCGCTCGATTTCACGCACGACTCGGCCATGCAGGCCGGCGGCGGGAAGGTCGCGTTCGTGGGCCGCGAAGTAGGCGCGCAGGTGGCGCTCGACGGCGGCGCCGAGGGACTCGTCGTTCGCCCCTGCGGCGGGCGCGCCGGCCCCCTCGCCGCCGGGCTCGCCGGCCAGCTCGCGGCGCACCACCTCGGCCTCGATCACCTCCTGGCTGTAGAGCGCGCTCAGCCGGCGCACCAGGTTCTCCAGCTCGCGGACGTTGCCCGGCCAGGCATAGCGCTTGAGAAGGGCCACGGCCTCGCCGTCGAGCCGCTTTCGCGGCAGCCCCTCGGCGTCGGCCCGATCGAAGAAGTGCTGCAGCAGCTCGACGATATCCTCGCCGCGCTCGCGCAGCGGCGGCATGCGGATCGGCACCACGTTGAGGCGATAGAACAGGTCCTCGCGGAACAGGCCCTGGCGCACCGATTGCCTGAGGTCGCGGTGGGTCGCGGCGATGATGCGCGCGCTCGCCTTGATCGGCATGCGCCCGCCAACGCTCAGGTATTCGCCTTCCTGCAGGACCCGCAGCAGGCGGGTCTGGGCCTCGAGCGGCATGTCGCCGATCTCGTCGAGGAACAGCGTGCCGCCGGCGGCCTGCTCGAAGCGCCCGGCATAGCGCGCGGTGGCGCCGGTGAAGGCCCCCTTCTCGTGGCCGAACAGCTCGCTCTCGATCAGCTCGCGCGGCACCGCGGCCATGTTGATGGCGACGAAGGGGCCGTTGCGGCGCTTGCCGTAGTCGTGCAGCGCGCGCGCCGCCAGTTCCTTTCCGGTGCCGGATTCGCCGGTGATGATGGCGGTCAGATCGGTCGCCATGAGGCGCGCCAGGGTGCGGTAGATCTCCTGCATCGCCGGCGAGCGCCCGATCAGGGGCAGGCGCTCCTCCTCCGCCCCGTCGGCGGTCGCCCGCGCCCTCGGCCGCGCCGCGCCGGCCGGCTCGCTGAGCGCCCGCGCCACCAGCCGCAGCAGCTCGCGCAGGTCGAACGGCTTGGGCAGGTACTCGAAGGCGCCGCGCTCGGTCGCCTTGACCGCGGTCAGGAGCGTGCTGCGGGCGCTCATGACGATGACCTTGAGCTCCGGCCTGAGGGAGCGGATGCGCGGCACCAGGTCGAGCCCGTTCTCGTCGGGCATGACCACGTCGGTGATCACCAGGTCGCCTTCGCCGGCCTGCACCCACTGCCATAGGGTGGCGGCGTTGGAGGTCGTGCGCACCAGGTGGCCCTCGCGCCCGAGCGCCTGGCTGAGGACGGTGCGGATGCCCTTGTCGTCGTCGGCGACCAGGATGGTGGCGTCGCTCACGCGCCCGGCTCCTTGTCGGGGGCGGCGGCGGCGTCGACAGAGTCGGCGGCCGGCAGCATGAGGCGGAACACCGTCGCCCCGGGCTCGCTGTCGAACTCGACCACGCCGCCGTGGTCGCCGACCACCTTGGCGACCAGGGGCAGGCCGAGGCCCCGGCCCTCGGACTTGCTGGAGACGAAAGGCTCGAACAGCCGCGCCGCCAGCTCGGCGCCGACCCCGGGGCCGTTGTCGATCACGCTGACCTCGAGCGGCAGCTCGACCCGGGCGCCGCTGCCGGGCACCGCCAGGCGCACGCCCTGACGGTAGCGGGTGCGCAGCTCGATGCGGCCGTGGTGCGGTGGCACCACCTCGGCGGCGTTCTTCACCAGGTTCAACAGCGCCTGGACCAGCAGGTCGCGGTGGCCGGCCACCGGCGGCAGCGAGGGATCGTAGTTCTTCGCGATCTGCAGGCCCTGGGCGAAGCCGGCCGCGGCGATCTCGGCCACTCGGTCCAGCACCTCGTGGATGTTGAGGGCGCGGCGCACCATCGGGCCGTCGTCGGCGAACAGGTTCATGCGGTCGACCAGGGCGACGATGCGGTCGGTCTCCTCGCAGATCAGGCGGGTCATGGCGCGGTCCTCCTCGCCGGCGTTCTGCTCGAGGAGCTGCGCCGCGCCGCGGATCCCGGACAGCGGGTTCTTGACCTCGTGCGCCAGCAGGGCCGCCATGGCGGCGACCGAGCGCGCCGCGTTGCGGTGCCCGAGCTGGCGGTCGAGCTTGCGGGCGATCGCCCGCTCGTGCAGCGAGATCACCACCGAGGCGCCCGCCTCGCCGAGCGGCGCCACCTCGACCGAGACGTGGCGCACGCCGGCCTTCGGCGTGTCGATGGTGGCGGCCGACTCTGAAATGCTGCGCCCCTCGCCGCGCGCCTGACGCACCAGCGCGGCGACGGCGCTGTCCTCCGGCAGCAGCACCGACAAGGTGCGGCCGAGCAGCGTGTTGGCGCCGCCGCCGAGCAGTTCTTCGGCGGCCGGGTTGACCAGTGCGATGCGGTCCGCGCCGTCGACCACCACCACCGGCGCCGGCAGGGCGTTCAAGATC
>JAWWCG010000095.1:0-9461 GCA_033720555.1 Kiloniellales bacterium
ACGAATCAATCAACCGCAAGACGCCGAGACCATCATTGCCACGGGACAGGCCGATGTCTGCGGCATGACGCGGGCGCTGATCTGCGATCCGGAAATGCCGGCCAAGGTCGTCGAGGGCCGACTGGAGGACATTCGCGCCTGTATCGCCTGCAACCAAGCCTGTATCGGCCACTTCCATAAGGGCGCGCCGATCTCCTGCATCCAGCACCCGGCGTCCGGGCGAGAGCTGGTCTATGGCCAGCTAACGCCCGCGCCCGCGGCGAAACGCGTCATGGTGGTTGGCGGCGGCCCCGCCGGCATGAAGGCCGCGGTCGTCGCGGCGCAGCGCGGTCACGATGTCGCCCTTTTCGAAGCCAGCGGCCGACTGGGTGGCCAGGCGCTGCTCGCCCAATTGCTGCCCGACCGCACCGAATTCGGCGGCCTCGTCACCAACTTGAAGCGCGAG
Source organism: Kiloniellales bacterium (assembly GCA_033720555.1). Lineage (GTDB taxonomy): Bacteria > Pseudomonadota > Alphaproteobacteria > Kiloniellales > JAKSDN01 > CALJXB01. The sequence goes on from JAWWCG010000095.1 coordinate 446, forward strand.
CTGGAAATCGCCCGGGTCGAAACCCGCCGCAACGCGCGGGTCGACAGATCGCTCGTCGACTCCTACGCGCCGGATGCGGTGGTCGTCGCGACCGGCGCGCAACCCTACCGCCCGCCCCTGGAGGAAGGTGGCAGCCTTGCCGTCGTCGATGCGTGGCAGGTCCTGAACGGAACGGCGGATGTCGGCGGATCCGTCGTCGTCGCCGATTGGCGCTGCGATTGGATCGGTATCGGGATGGCGGTGCATTTCGCCCGCAACGGCAGCCGCGTGCGACTCGCCGTCAACGGCACCCTGCCCGGCGAGACCATCCCGCTTTACATCCGCGATCAGTCCAATGCCGAGCTCAGAAGGCTCGGTGTCGAGGTCATTCCCTACGTCCGGATCTACGGCTACGACGACGCGACGGTCTATTTCCAGGATACGGTCAACGACGATCCGATCCTCCTCGAAGACGTCGATGCCCTCGTGCTCTGCACCGGGCATAGCTCGGCGACCGACCTGGTCGACGAGCTCGGGGATTATTCCGGCGAGTTTCATGTGATTGGCGACTGCCTCGCGCCACGGACGGCCGAGGAGGCGATCTATGACGGCCTGCGGGTCGGCGCCGCCCTTTAGCGAGTGGCTGCGATGCGTTCGCGCTGTCGTTTCGAAGGATAGTTTCAGTTGAGGGCGAGCGGAGCCGAAATGCGAGACTATTCCCGACACGAGACGCCCGGCGGGCCCCTCGACGGCGAACGGTCGGGCGGCCCGGCCGTCGATCCAGGCGTGCTGCTCGGCGTCCGCGACGTCGTCAAGCGCTACGGGACCACCGTCGCGGTGGACGAGGTGAGCCTGGACGTCCGGCGGGGCGAACTCCTGACGATCCTCGGCCCATCGGGGTCCGGCAAGACGACCCTGCTGATGATGTTGGCCGGCTTCGTCGCCCCCACCGCCGGACAAATGCTGCTCGAAGGAAACGACGTCGCGCCGCTTCCGCCGGAGAAGCGGAATTTCGGCATGGTCTTTCAGGGCTACGCCCTGTTCCCCCATCTCTCGGTCTTCGAGAACGTCGCGTTCCCGCTGCGGGTCCGCCGCCAGCCGAAGGAGACGGTCCGCGAGAAGGTGCTCTCCGCGCTGCGGCTGGTGCATATGGAAGGCTTTGCCGAACGGATGCCCAAGGCCCTGTCCGGCGGCCAGCAGCAGCGCGTGGCGCTGGCGCGAGCCATCGTCTTCGACCCCAAGGTATTGCTTCTCGACGAACCGCTCGGCGCGCTTGACCGGCAATTGCGGGCGAGTCTCCAAGACGAGCTGAAGGACCTTCATCGCCGGCTCGGCGCCACCTTCATCTGTGTCACGCACGACCAGGAAGAAGCGATGTCGATGTCCGATCGCGTTGTCGTCATGCGCGAGGGCCGCATCGTGCAGATCGGAGCGCCGGCGTCCTTGTATCTTCGGCCTCGGACCCGCTTCGTCGCCAATTTCCTGGGCGAAAGCAACATTCTGAGCGCCGCCGCCATCGCCAGCGAGGGCAGCGCGAGCGTCGTCAAACTGGCCGGACAACACGTCACCATCGGCGGCGCGTCGAGCGAGCCGGGGTCCGCCTGCCTCAGCATTCGACCGGAGCGGATCTCGATCGAAAGGCAGGCGCCGCCTGCCGCCGATCCGCGGCTGGCGCTGCGGGGCCGCGTTACCGACGTCACCTTTGTCGGCGCCGACTACCGCGTCCACATCGAGACCGAACTAGGCCCGATCACCGCCCGCTGCCGCACTTCGGAACAGGCCAGCGCTCCCGATCCGGGCGATGAGGTCTGGGCGCTCTGCCAAGCCAGTGCGATATGGCGGGTCCTTGACGACTGACGGTCCATTGAAAGGGAGCAAGAGATGAAATTTAGAGAGCAGCAAGCCTTGAGAAGGCATCAGTTGAGCGTCGCCGGCAAGCTTCTTCGAAACGAGCGAAACCGCCGCGAGTTCTTGCGCACCTGCGCGGCGGCCGGTCTCGCGCCGACTTTGCTCGGCCTGGTCGGCCGGGCGCACGCACAGTCCGGAGAGATCGTTCTCGCCAATTGGGGCGGCGACGCCTCCAAGTACCAGGAAAAGATCTTCGGCAGACCCTACACGGAGAAGACCGGCGTCGCCGTCCATTTCGATTCGAGTCCCCTGGAGGGGCGGATCAAGGCGATGGTCGATGCCAAGAACGTGATTTGGGACGTGATGGACATCGACAACTTCTCGGCCATCAAGCTCGGCCGGGAGGGCTATCTTCGACCGATCGACTATTCCATCGTCAGTCGCGATACCATCCCCGGAACGTCCTTCGATCACGGCGTCGCCGCCTATGTTCTGTCTTACGTCATCGCATACGACACGGCGAAGTTTCCGGATGGCGGGCCGAACACCTGGGCCGACTTCTGGAACGTCGAGAAGTTTCCCGGAAAGCGCTCGCTCTACAAATGGCTGACCGGGGCGCTCGACGCCGCCCTCCTGGCCGACGGTGTCGCGAAGGATGAAATCTATCCGATCGACCTGCCGCGCGCGATCGACAAAATCGAGCAGATCAAGGAGCACCTGGTGTTCTGGAACTCCGGTGCCGAAAGCCAGCAGCTTCTGCGCAACGGCGACGTCACCATGGCCTGCATCTGGAGCAGCCGCGCCCACATGCTCGAGAAGGAGACGGACGGGCGGATCACCTATCATTGGAACGAGGCGATCGCCTACGGCGATACCTGGAGCGTCCCCAAGGACAATCCGGCCGGCGACCTGGTGTGGCCCTTCATCGCGTCGATGCAGGAGGTCGACAAGCAACTGGCCTTGCTTGCGGACATGGGCGCCGGACCGGTCACGCTAGAGGCCAGCGAGCAAACGCCGCCGGAGCTGCAGCGGATCAATCCGGCCTATCCGGAAAACTGGAAACTGCAGTCCCTGATGGATGCCGAGTGGTGGTCGGAGAATTACGACCAGGCGCTCACGGTCTACACCGATATGATCGCCGGCTAAGGATCTGGAGATGTCGGACCAGCCCCGCTATGCGGCGCTCGCGGCGCCAATGGTCGTCATACTGGGGCTGGTCTATCTCCTTCCGCTCGTCAGCGTCCTGCTGATCAGCTTTACCGAGCCGGAGCCCGGCCTGGGCAACTACGCCCTGATATTCGAGTCGCCTGCCGTGCTGAAGGTGGCAATGACCACTTTGTGGGTCTGCGGCTTCACGACGGTCCTGAGCGTCGTCATCGGTTACATCCTGGCCTACGCTTTCGTCAGTTCGTCGTCGATCGCGCGAAAGCTCATGATGCTGTTCGTCCTGGTGCCGCTCTGGACTTCGGTTCTCATCCGGACCTTCGCCTGGTTGATGATTCTCGGAGACAACGGGCCGGTGAACGACATCCTGCAATCCACCGGCTTGACCGATCGGCCGATCGCCATGATGCACAACGACCTCGGCGTGGTCATCGGCATGACGCACTACATGACGCCCTACGCCATGCTCACCATCCTGGCGGGCATGAGCGGCATCGACGAGCGGCTGGTCATGGCCGCGCGCGGACTGGGCGCATCGCCCGTCGCGACCTTCTTGAAGGTCTATTTCCCCTTGACGCTTCCCGGCGTCTTCGCCGGCACGGTGCTCGTCCTGGTGCTGTCGCTCGGATTCTACGTGACCCCGATCATCCTGGGCGGCGGGCGCGTGGTCATGATCGGGGAGTACATCAGCACTCAGATCCTCCTCATCTCTCGCTGGGGCGTGGGATCCATGCTGGCGACCCTCTTGATGGTGGTGGTGCTGGCCGCAATCGCGGCGACCGCCCGCGCCATCGATCTGCGCCGGATATTCCCGGTATGAAGATGCCGTTTCGATTCTCGGTGCCCTTTTACCTCGCGGTATGGAGCGCCCTGCTCTTCTTGATGGCGCCGATCTTCGTGGTGATCCCGGTATCCCTGACGCCGACCACCTTTCTCTCCTTTCCCTCCGAGGGCCTCTCCCTCCGGCACTACGCGACGCTGATCGGCGACCCGGATTGGTACCGCTCGACGGCGCAGAGCATCGTGATCGGCCTGTCGTCGACCGCCCTGGCGACCGTCGTGGGAACCGCCTCGGCGATCGGCGTTTCCAAGCTCGGTCAAGGACTGGCAATGGCCGGACGCGTGCTCGCCCTCCTGCCGCTGGTCGTCCCGCCGGTCGTCTCCGCGCTCGCGCTCTACCGCAGTTGGATTTTCCTCGGCCTGTTCGATAGCTGGATCGGGACGATCCTTGCGCACGCCATCCTGAGCGTCCCCTACGTGTTCGTGACCGTCTCGGCGGCCCTCTCGCGCTTCGATCCCAGCATCGAAATGGCGGCGCGCAATCTCGGCGCCGGCTGGACCCGGACCCAGCTTACGGTGGTCCTGCCGAACTTGCGCTCCGGCGTGCTGGCCGGTGCGGTTTTTGCCTTCGTCACCTCTTGGGACGAATTGGTGGTCACCATATTCATAACCAGCCGCGGGATCTTCACGCTGCCGCGCCGGATGTGGGACGGCATTCGCGAGAACATCAGCCCCACCATCGCCGCGGTCGCGACCATTCTCATCCTTTTCAGCCTGCTGCTGCTGCTCGCCATGCGATTCATCAAGGTCCGAGATGCGTGACGCGGGCCCGACCCACGCCGATGCCGCTTTCGCGACGGCCGAGACGGCGCCGCGATGACGGCGCCCTTCCCGCGGCTGTTCTCGCCCTTCACGCTGAGAGGGCTGGAAGTTCCCAACCGCATCCTTTCCACCGGGCACGATACCGAGATGGGGCGCCAGGGCCTGCCCACCGAGCAACTGATCGCCTATCAACGGGCCCGTGCCGAGGGCGGGGCCGGCCTGATCGTCGTCCAGGTGGTGGCCGTCCACGAAACCGCGCAATACACGCCGGACGTCTTGATGGCCACGTCGGACGACTGCATTCCGCGCTTCGCGCCGCTCTTCACGGCGATCAAAGCGCACGGCACGCGAGCCTTCGTGCAGCTCTTTCATCCCGGCCGCGAGCTGCATGGCCGGCGCGACGGCGTCGCCCAGCCGGCCGTGGCCCCGTCCTGGTCGCCGTCCGAGCGCTTCAGGGTCGTGCCGCGCGCAATGACGCGCGATCAGATCGCCGAGATTGTGGAGAGCTACGGAAAGGCCGCCCTGCGCATGGCGGAAGCCGGGGCCGAGGGCGTCGAAGTCGTCGCCAGTCACGGCTATCTGCCCGCGCAGTTCCTCAATCCTCGGGTCAATCGCCGTCGGGATTCCTATGGGAGCTCGGCTGAGAATCGCTTGCGCTTTCTGCGCGAGGTGGCTGCGGCCGTGCGTCGAACGGCGCCCGCCGAGCTTGTTCTCGGACTGCGTTTTTCGGCCAGCGAGTACAACCCGGACGGGCTCGGCGAGGACGAGATGCTCGAAGCCTGCCGTGGGCTGAAGCACGAGTTCGATTACTTCAGCGTCATCGCCGGGACTTCGGCCTCGGCATCGGGCGCGATCCACATCGTGCCGCCGATGACCGTGGAGACCGGCTATCTCGCCCCGTTCTCGCAGCGGCTGAAGCGAGAGATCGCCAAGCCCGTGTTCGCGGCCGGACGCATCAACCAGCCGCAGGACGCCGAGCGAATTCTCGCTGCCGGGGCGGCCGACATGTGCGGCATGACGCGTGCGATGATCTGCGACCCGCAAATGCCTCGAAAGGCCCGCGCCGGGCGGGCCGAAGACATCCGCGCCTGCATTGCCTGCAATCAGGCCTGCATCGGCCATGCCCAACTCGGGCTCACGATCTCTTGCATCCAGTATCCGGAGAGCGGCCGCGAGCTCGTCTACGGACATCGCAGGAAGACCGCGCGGCCGCGCCGGATCCTGGTGGTCGGCGGCGGGCCGGCCGGCATGAAGGCCGCGGCCGTCGCGGCGGAGATCGGTCACGACGTCAGCCTTTACGAAAAGGAGGCCCGGCTTGGCGGGCAGGCATCGCTCGCCCAGCTTCTGCCCCATCGCAGCGAATTCGGCGGGATCGTCACCAACCTCTCGCGCGAGATGGACCTCGCCGGAGTGAAGCTGCATCTGAATGACGCCATGACGGCGGAACGCGCCGCAGCCCTCGCCCCCGACGCCGTGGTGCTGGCGAGCGGAAGCCAGCCGGGCCCGCTCGGGTACGAGCTCGGCGAAGGTGTCGAGGTGGTGATGGGCCAAGACGTCATCGCGGGGCGTGCGCGGACCGGAGCGCGCGTCGTGGTCTACGACTGGCTGGCGGATTGGCGAGGCGCGGGCATCGCCGAGAAACTGGTGACGGAGGGGGCGCACGTCCGGCTCGCGGTGAACGGCGTCTGCGCCGCGGCGAACATTCAGAACTACGTGCGCGACGCGACGATTGCCCGACTGCACCGACTTGGCGTCGCCATGCACCCCTTCCTCCGCTTCTATGGGTTCGATGGGGAAACCGCCTACTTTCTGCACACCGCGTCCCAGGAGCCGGTCGTGTTCGAGGAGGTCGACACGCTGGTGGTGGTGCCGCCCAACCGGTCCGAGGATTCGCTCCTCCAGCCCTTGGCGGCATTGGGGATTCGTGCGCGCCTCGTCGGCGACGCCCTGGCGCCGCGCACCGCCGAGGAAGCGGTGTTCGACGGTTTGAACGTGGCGACCAGCCTTTGCGAAGCGCTGGAGGCCGAGACGCCATGAGCCGCCGCCAGATCCGAATCGATCGCGTGGACCCGCGAATCCCGCCGATCGTCGACCTGATCGGCGAGCTCGACCGCTATATGTCGAGGCTCTACCCGGCCGAGAGCAATCACTTGACCGATCTCGAAACGCTCGCCAGCCCGCCGTGCCGCTTTTTCGCCGCCCGCGTCGACGGTGCGTATCGCGGCTGCGGCGCGATCCTGGTTTGCGGCGATTATGCCGAGATCAAGCGGGTTTACGTCGCGCCGCAGGCGCGCCGCCTCGGGCTCGGGGCGCGGCTCATGGACAGGCTGGAGGCGGAGGCGATGGCCCTCGGCCTATCTCGGCTATGCATCGAAACCGGCATCTTCCAGCGGTCAGCCCTCGCGCTGTTCGAGCGCGCGGGATTCGCCAGGCGCGGCGCCTTCGGAGACTACTCGCAGTCCGATCCCTACAGCGTGTTCCTCGAGAAGCGGATCGAACTCCAGGACAAGTGAGGAGCCCCACCACGTGAAGGTCGAAATGAAGCTTGGGCATTTCATCGGCGGCACATGGATCGCAGCCGACCCGGGCCGCACCCTCCCGGTAGAGAACCCGGCCAACGGCGAGATTGTCGCCGAGGTCCCCGCCGGCCGAGCGGCCGACGCCGAGCATGCGCTCGAAGCGGCGGCGGCCGCGGCGGCGGCCTGGGCGCGCACGCCGCCGAGCGAGCGGGCCGCCTACCTCGTCAAGGTCGCGGCGCTGCTTCGCGGCCGGGTGGAGAGCCTGGCCGAGACCATCATGGCCGAGCAAGGCAAGCCGCTCACCCAGGCCCGCGCCGAGGTGCAGGGCGCCGCGCTGCAGTTCGAGTACCACGCGCAATGGGCGCGCCGAATCGAAGGAGACGCGATCGCCTCCGACAACGCCGGCGAACATATCCTCATCCTCCGCGTGCCCTATGGGGTGGTGGTCGGGCTGATACCCTGGAACTACCCGCTCTCCCTGACGGCGCGGAAATCCGCCCCGGCCCTCGCGGCGGGCAATGTCATCGTCGTCAAGCCGCACGAGATCACGCCTCTTTCGGCGCTGCGTCTCGCCGCCCTCTTCGAGGAAGCCGGCCTGCCTCCCGGCGTTTTCAACGTGGTGACGGGCGTCGGCAGCGAGGTCGGCGAAGCTCTCGTCGGCAGCGCCACGACCGGGCTCGTCACCCTGACCGGCAGCGTGCGCGCCGGCAGGGAGGTGATGCGCCGGGCCGCCGATCACGTGACCCAAGTGTCCCTGGAACTCGGCGGCAAGGCCCCGCTCATCGTCTGCCAGGACGCCGACCTGGATTACGCCGCCGAGCGCGCCGTCTTCGCCCGCTTCCGCAATTGCGGCCAAGTCTGCACGTCGAACGAGCGAACCTATGTCCACGAATCGGTGCTCCAGGCGTTCACCGAGAGGTTCCTCGCTCGGGTGCGCTCGCTGCGAACCGCCGATCCGCGCGAAGACCCGGACATCGGACCCAAGGTCTCTCGCCCCGAACTCGAGAAGGTCGAGGCGATGGTCGAGCGCGCCGTCGCCCAGGGCGCGCAGGTGCTGCTCGGCGGCCGGCGCATGACCGCCGTCCCCTTCGACCGCGGCCACTGGTTCGAGCCCACCGTTCTCGCCGGGGTCCGGCCCGGGATGGAGATCGCCCGCCAAGAGGTATTCGGTCCCGTGGCGAGCCTGGTCGGCTTCTCCGATTTCGACGAGGCTTTGACCCGGGCGAACGATTCGGATTACGGCCTTTCCGCCTATCTGTTCACGCACGACTACCAAAGGGTGATGCGCGCCATCAACGAGCTCGAGTTCGGCGAGGTCTACGTCAACCGCGTCGGCCCGGAGGCGATCAACGGATATCACACGGGATACCGCCTCAGCGGCATAGGCGGCGACGACGGGCGATACGGCTTCGAGACCTATATGCGCAAGAAGACGGTCTATCTGTCGCCCCATTAGAGCGGGATGCGGCCCAAGGCGCGGCGCGAAGGCCGGCGCAGGCGGGCAAGGCGGGCGAGCACTCCCGCAGCCTATTCCCACTCGATGGTGCCGGGGGGCTTGGAGGTGACGTCGTAGACCACCCGGTTGATGCCGCGCACCTCGTTGATGATGCGCGTCGCGGTCATCGCCAGGAAGGCGTGGTCGAAGGGATAGGAGTCCGCCGTCATGCCGTCGCTCGAGGTGACGGCGCGCAGCGCGCAGACCCGCTCGTAGGAGCGCGCGTCGCCCATGACGCCGACGCTCCTGACCGGCAGCAGCACCGCGAAGGCCTGCCAGATGGCGTCGTAGAGCCCGGCCTTGCGGATCTCCTCCAGATAGATCCGGTCGGCCTTGCGCAGAAGCTCGCAGGCCTCCGCCGTCACCTCGCCGGGAATGCGGATCGCCAGGCCCGGCCCGGGGACGGGAT
>JAWWCG010000096.1:0-9411 GCA_033720555.1 Kiloniellales bacterium
GCCGTGCGGCGCCGACGACCTGGCGGCCAAGCTGCGCCCCCGGGCCGAGGGGGGCGTGCTCCCCCACCGCGGACAGGTCGAGGTGGTCTCCTCGCTCGAGCGGGACGGCGCCGCCGTCGCGCGGGACCTTCGCTGGGGCGTCTACGTGGTGGTGGCGGCGCCGAGCGACTACACCGCGCGCTGTTTCTTCGAGTACGGCCTGAGCGCCGATCCCGCCGCCGGCTTCGCCGCCATGTACAAGCCCTACCATCTGATCGGCCTGGAGCTGCCGATCTCGGTCCTGAGCGTCGCCTTGCGCGGCGAGCCGACCGGCCGGCCGAGCGGCTTCCGCGGCGACGTGGCCGCGGTGGCCAAGCGCGACCTGGCGACGGGCGAGCGGCTCGACGGCGAGGGCGGGTTCACGGTGTGGGGCCGCCTGATGCCGGCGGCGGACAGCCTCGGCGTCGGCGCGCTGCCGATCGGCATGGCCCACGGCGTCACCTTGGAACGCCCGGTGGCCGCCGGCGCCGTCGTCACCTTCGCCGACGTCCGGCTGGATGCGAACGACGAAACCCTGGCCGTGCGCCGGGAGATGGAGCGGGCCTTTCGGCCGGCCGGCGGCGCGGGGCCCGACGAGGCGCCTTGCCAGGGCGCGGCCGCGCCTTAATCTCCCGCCGAATTCGAGCGAAACCCCGAAGACGCGGAGCGGCTTATGGAGCAAGTCCTGATCGTCACCGGCGCCAGCCGGGGCATCGGCGCGGCGACGGCGCGCCTGGCCGCCGCGCGCGGCTACGCGGTCGCCGTCAACTACCGCCGCGACCGGGCGGGCGCCGAGGCGGTGGCGGCGGAGATCGGGGCCGAAGGCGGCCGGGCCGTCGCGCTCGAGGCGGACGTGGCCGACGAGGCCCAGGTCGAGCGCCTGTTCGAGGCCGCGGAAGCCGCCCTCGGGCGGGTCACGGCGCTGGTCAACAACGCCGGCTTCACCGGCCGCGTCGGCCGCCTCGACGCGGTTGCCGCGGAGACGGTTCGCCGCGTGGTCGAGGTCAACGTCCTCGGCACCATGTGGTGCTGCCGGGCGGCGGTGCGGCGCATGGCGCGGCGCCACGGCGGCGCCGGCGGGGCGATCGTCAACCTCTCCTCGGGGGCCGCCACCATCGGCAGCCCCGGCGTCTACGTCTGGTACGCCGCCGCCAAGGGCGCGGTCGACAGCTTCACCCTGGGCCTCGCCAGGGAGGTCGCCGGCGACGGCATCCGCGTCAACGCCGTCGCCCCCGGCTTCGTCAACACCGGCATCCACGCCGATTCGGGCATGCCGGACCGGCTGAGCGAGGAGGCGCCGCGCGAGCCGCTCGGCCGCGCCGCCGAGCCGGAGGAGATCGCCGAGCCGATCCTGTGGCTCCTGTCGCCGGCCGCCTCGTTCACCACCGGCGCCGTCCTGCGCGTCGCCGGCGGGCGATGAAATCTCGAACCGCCAGGGGCGCCGGCGCGTCATGAGCAGCGGTCCCGTCTTCGCCTATCGCGCGCGCTGTCGCGCCGGCGAGCTGGAGCCCGATCCGGGCCAGGAACTGGCCGCGGAGAAGCTGCAGAGCGTTCACAACGCGCTCAAGCACTACGATCCCGGCAGCGGCCGCAGCGGCTGGAAGGCCCGCCTCGGCCTGGCCAGGCGGCCGGCCGAGCCGCCGCAGGGGCTCTACCTCTATGGCGGCGTCGGCACCGGCAAGTCCATGCTGATGGACCTGTTCTTCGCCGAGGCGCCGGTGGCGGCGAAGCGCCGGGTGCATTTCCACGCCTTCATGGCCGAGGTCCACGACCGGCTGCACGACTGGCGCAAGCGGACCAAGGGCACCAGCGCGGACCCCTTGCCGCAACTGGCCGGCGTGCTCGCCGAGGAGGCCTGGCTGATCTGTTTCGACGAGTTTCACGTCGTCAACGTGGCCGACGCCATGATCCTCGGCCGGCTGTTCGAGGCGCTGTTCGAGAAGGGCGTCGTCATGGTGGCCACCTCCAACTGGCCGCCCGACCAGCTCTACGTCGACGGCCTGCAGCGCGAGCGCTTCCTGTCGTTCATCGATCTCTTGAAGGCGCGCCTCGACCTTCTCCAGCTCGATTCGGGCCGCGACTACCGGCGCCGTCACCTGCTGGACGTGTCGCTCTATCATGCGCCGCTGGGGCCCAAGGCGAGCCAATCGCTCGAGCGGATCTTCGCCGAGCTCACCGCCGGCGCCAGCCCGGCGCCCGAGGAGCTGACGGTCAAGGGGCGGCGGCTCCAGGTGCCGCGCGCGGCGCGCGGGGTGGCGCGGTTCACCTTCGCCGACCTCTGCGCCCAGCCCCTGGCCGCGAACGACTACCTGGCGGTGGCGCGCGCCTACCACACGGTGGTCCTCGACGGCGTGCCGCAGCTCGGCGCGGAGGCGCGCAACGAGGCGCGGCGCTTCATGCTGCTGATCGACGCCCTTTACGAGCACAAGGTGACGCTGGTGATCGCGGCCGACGCGCCGCCGGAGCGGATCTATCCGGACGGCGACGGCAGCTTCGAGTTTCAACGCACGGCGAGCCGCCTGCAGGAAATGCGCTCGCCGGAATACCTCACCCTCGACCATGTGGGCGGATAGCGAGCGCCGGCGCATCCGGGCTGGGCCGGAAGCCCACCTTCGGGCTCGCAATCTCGGGTCGCTCTGGTTAGTGTTGCGGGACGAGCGGGATCGGGGGATTTCCGCCGTCCCGAAGGGGCGGTCCCGCCGCCCGGGGAACAATGGGGCATGGAACGGTTGTAAATGGGGCGCAATAAAATCGCATTGATCGGCGCTGGCAACATCGGCGGCACGCTGGCCCTGCTCGCGGGATTGAAGGAACTCGGCGACGTCGTGCTGTTCGACATCGTCGAAGGCGTGCCGCAGGGCAAGGCGCTGGACCTCGCTCAGGCCGGGCCGATCGAGGGCTATGACGCCGCGCTGGTCGGCGCCAGCGGCTATGCCGCCATCAAGGGCGCCGACGTCGTGATCGTGACCGCGGGCATTCCGCGCAAACCGGGCATGAGCCGCGACGACCTCTTGGAGATCAACAGTGGCGTCATGCGCCAGGTCGGCGCCGGCATCAAGCGCTATGCGCCCAAGGCCTTCGTCATCTGCATCACCAATCCGCTGGACGCCATGGTCTGGGTTCTGCAGCAGGCCAGCGGGCTGCCCACCAACCGGGTCGTCGGCATGGCCGGCGTGCTCGATTCCGCCCGCTTCCGACATTTCGTCGCCCAAGAGGTCGGCGTTTCGGTGGAGGACGTCAGCGCCTTCGTGCTCGGCGGCCACGGCGACAGCATGGTGCCCATGCCGCGCTATTCGACGGTGGCCGGCATTCCCTTGCCCGATCTCGTCAAGCTCGGCTGGCTCTCCGACAAGCGCCTCGGCGAGATCATCCAGCGCACCCGCGACGGCGGCGCGGAGATCGTCGGCCTGCTGGGCACCGGCTCGGCCTTCTACGCGCCCGCGGCCTCCGCCATCGCCATGGCGGAATCCTATTTGAAGGACAAGAAGCGCGTGCTGCCCTGCGCCGCCTATCTGAACGGGCAGTACGGCGTGAAGGGCGTCTACGTCGGCGTTCCCGTCGTGCTCGGCGCGGGCGGCGTGGAGCGGGTGGTGGAGCTCAAGCTCACCAAGCGCGAGCAGGCGATGTTCGACAAGTCGGTCGGCGCGGTGAAGGGGCTGATCGACGCGTGCAAGCGGCTGGACAAGGCCAAGAAGACCGACGCCAAGCCCAAGCAGGCGCCCAAGCGAGCGCCCAAGCGGGCGAAGAAGGCGGCGCGCCGCTAAGACCGCGGGCGCCGGGCGCGTCCGGGCGGCCGCCGCTCGATCTCGTGGCCGCGACCGATGCGGCGCGGGGATGATCGAGGGGGCGATCAAGACGGCGATTGGGACGGCGATTGGGACGGGGCAACGAAGGGTAGCGAGGGTCGATGAACATCCATGAGTATCAAGCCAAGGGCCTGCTCGCCAAATTCGGCGTGAGCGTGCCGCGCGGCGCGGCCGCCTTCACGCCCGAGGAGGCGGAAGCGGCGGCGCGGGATCTCGGCGGCCCGGTATGGGTGGTGAAATCGCAGATTCATGCCGGCGGGCGGGGCGCCGGCCGCTTCAAGGACGATCCCGACGGGCCCGGCGGCGTGCGGCTCTGCAAGTCGGTGGAGGAGGTCAGGGAAAACGCCGGCAAGATGCTCGGCCACGTCCTGGTGACCAAGCAGACCGGCCCGGCCGGCAAGGAGGTGAAGCGCCTCTACGTCGAGGAAGGCTGCGACATCGCCCGCGAGCTCTATCTCGGCATGCTGGTCGATCGAGCGACCAGCCGGATCACCATCATGGCCTCGGCGGAAGGCGGGATGGAGATCGAGGAGGTGGCGGCCCGCTCGCCCGAGAAGATCATCAAGGTGGCGATCGACCCGGCCCTCGGCATGATGCCCTATCACGGCCGCAGGATCGCCTTCGGCCTCGGGCTCGAAGGCAAGGCGGTCGGCGCCGCGGTCAAGTTCCTCATGGGCATGTACAAGGCGATGAACGCCCTCGACGCCTCGATCGTCGAGATCAATCCCTTGGTGGTGACCGGCGACGGCCAGGTGCTGGCGCTCGACGCCAAGATGAACTTCGACGACAACGCGCTGTACCGCCACAAGGAGGTGGCCGAGCTGCGCGACGAGGACGAGGAAGACCCGCAGGAGCGCGAAGCCGCCCAGCACGAGCTCAACTACATCAAGCTCGATGGCTCGATCGGCTGCATGGTGAACGGCGCCGGCCTCGCCATGGCGACCATGGACATCATCAAGCTGTGCGGCGGCGAGCCGGCCAACTTTCTCGACGTCGGCGGCGGCGCGACCACGGAACGGGTCACCGCCGCGTTCAAGATCATCCTGGCCGACCCCAACGTCGAAGGCATACTGGTCAACATCTTCGGCGGCATCATGCGCTGCGACGTGATCGCCGAGGGCGTGGTCGCGGCGGCGCGGGAGGTCAGCCTGAAGGTGCCCTTGGTGGTGCGCCTCGAAGGCACCAACGTGGAGTTGGGCAAGCAGATCCTCGCCGACTCGGGCCTGACCATCCAATCGGCCGACGACCTGGCGGACGCCGCCGAGAAGGTGGTCGCGGCGGTCAGGGAGGCGGCGTGATGGCGGTCCTGGTCGACAAGGACACCAAGGTCATCTGCCAGGGCTTCACCGGCGCCCAGGGGACCTTCCATTCCGAGCAGGCGATCGCCTACGGCACGCGCATGGTGGGCGGCGTGACGCCCGGCAAGGGCGGCACCAGCCACCTCGACCTGCCGGTGTTCGACACGGTGGCCGAGGCGGTCGCGGCGACCGGCGCCGACGCCAGCGCGATCTACGTGCCGCCGCCGTTCGCCGCCGACGCGATCCTCGAGGCGATCGACGCCGGCGTCGCCTTGGCGGTGTGTATCACCGAGGGGATTCCGGTGCTCGACATGGTGAAGGTGAAGCGCGCCTTGGCCGGCTCCGGGACGCGCCTCATCGGGCCGAACTGCCCGGGCATCATCACGCCCGACGAATGCAAAATCGGCATCATGCCGGGCCACATCCATCGCCGCGGCAAGATCGGCATCGTCTCGCGCTCGGGCACCCTGACCTACGAGGCGGTCGCCCAGACCACGGCGACCGGGCTCGGGCAGTCGACCTGCATCGGCATCGGCGGCGATCCGGTCAACGGCACCAATTTCATCGACTGCCTGGATCTGTTCCTCGGCGATCCGGAGACCGAGGGCATCATCATGATCGGCGAAATCGGTGGCACGGCCGAGGAGGAGGCGGCAGACTTCTACCGGGCCGCCAAGTCCAAGAAGCCCATGGCGAGCTTCATCGCCGGGCTCACCGCGCCGCCGGGCCGCCGCATGGGCCATGCCGGCGCCATCATATCGGGGGGCAAGGGCACCGCCGAGGACAAGATCGAGGCGCTCAAGTCCGCCGGCGTGGAAATCGCGGAGTCTCCGGCCGCCATCGGCCGGGCGATGGTCAAGGCGATGGGCGGCTGACGGACAGGTCGACGTAAGACGTTATGACGTTGAGACGTTAGACGGAGGGGCGCTCCCGAAACGCTTCGGGCGCGCTGAAGCAGGAGATGTCGGAACAGTCAATGCGAAGCGAATCCGCCGGCCTTGGCACGAACGCCGAGGCGGTGGCGGAGCTCTATCGGCGCTATCTCGCAGCGCCGGACAACGTGGACGCCGCCTGGCAAGGCTTCTTCGCCGACCTGGACCAGGAGGCGCGCGGCTTGATGGCCGGCCTTGCGGGCGTCGCGAGCGATGGCGGCGAAGCGGCGGGCGAGGGCGTGGCGGCGGTCGCCCAGGGCGTCGCCGGCGACCGGGCGCTCAGCGCCGAGGACATCCGCAACGCCACCCTCGATTCGATCCGCGCCCTGATGCTGATCCGCGCCTACCGCGTGCGCGGGCACCTGGAGGCCTATCTCGATCCGCTCGGCCTGGCGCCCAAGGTCACCCATCCGGAGCTCGACCCGCTCACCTACGGCTTCAGCGAGGCCGACAAGCACCGGCCGATCTTCATCAACGGCGTGCTGGGCTTCGAGACGGCGACCCTCGACGAGATCATGCGCAGCGTGCGCACCACCTATTGCAGCCAGGTCGGCGTCGAGTTCATGCACATCCAGGACCCGGCCCAGAAGGCCTGGATCCAGGAGCGCATCGAGAACAGCGGCAACCGCACGAAATTCTCCCCCGAGGAGAAGACGTCGCTGCTGCGGCAGTTGACCGACGCGGAATCCTTCGAGCGCTTCCTCGACCGAAAGTACACCGGCACCAAGCGCTTCGGCCTCGACGGCGCGGAGTCGACCGTGCCGGCGCTGGAGGAGATCCTCCGCCGCGGCAGCGAGCTCGGCCTCGAGGAGGTGGTGATCGGCATGCCCCATCGCGGCCGGCTGAACGTGCTCGCCCATATCATGGGCAAGCCCTTCGCCGCGATCTTCTCCGAGTTCCAGGGCGGAGCGGCCCACCCGGAGGACATCGGCGGCTCCGGCGACGTGAAATACCACCTCGGCACCTCGTCCGACCGGGACTTCGGCGGCAAGGAGGTGCACCTGTCGCTGACCGCCAACCCCTCGCACTTGGAGGCGGTGAACCCGGTGGTCGTCGGCAAGGTCCGCGCCAAGCAGGTGCAGCACGGCGACGAGGACCGCTCGCAGGTCATGGCGCTGCTGCTGCACGGCGATGCCGCCTTCGCCGGCCAGGGGCTGGTGGCGGAGACCCTGGACCTGTCCGAGCTCAAGGGCTACCGGATCGGCGGCACCATCCATTTCATCGTCAACAACCAGATCGGCTTCACCACCAACCCGGTGAACTCGCGCTCCGGGCCTTATTGCTCCGATGTCGCCAAGATGATCCAGGCACCGATCTTCCACGTGAACGGCGACGACCCGGAAGCGGTGGTGCACGTCGCGCGCATCGCCATCGAGTTCCGGCAGACCTTCAAGAAAGACGTCGTCGTCGACATGTTCTGCTATCGGCGCTTCGGCCACAACGAGGGCGACGAGCCCTTGTTCACGCAGCCGCTAATGTACAAGAAGATCGCCAAGCACCCGACGGCCCGGCAGATCTACGCCGAAAAGCTCGCCGAGGAGGGCGTCGTCACCAAGGAGGACGGCGACGCGCTGGTGGCCAAGAAGTTCGAGCTGCTGGAAGCCGAGTTCGAGGCGGCGAACTCGTTCAAGCCGAACAAGGCCGACTGGCTGGAAGGCGCCTGGGCCGGCATGGAGACCGTCAAGGGCTGGGGCGCGCGGCGCGGCGAGACGGGCGTGCCGAACGAGGTCCTCAAGGAGGTGGGCGCGGCGCTGACCCGGCTGCCGGACGGCTTCAACGTCAACCGCAAGATCGCCCGCCAGTTGGACGCCAAGCGCAAGGCCCTGGAGAGCGGCACGGGCGTCGACTGGGCGACCGCCGAGGCCTTGGCGTTCGGGACCCTGCTGGTGGAGGGCGCGCCGGTCCGCCTGTCGGGCCAGGATTCGAACCGCGGCACCTTCTCGCACCGCCACGCCTGCCTGATCGACCAGGAAACCGAGGCCCGCTACACCATGCTCAATCACATCCGCGAGGGGCAGGCGCGGATCGAGGTCATCGACAGTCCCCTGAGCGAGCTGGCGGTGCTGGGCTTCGAGTACGGCTACTCGCTGGCCGAGCCGCGGGCGCTGGTGCTGTGGGAGGCGCAGTTCGGCGATTTCTCCAACGGCGCCCAGATCATCATCGACCAGTTCATCGCCTCGGGCGAGGTCAAATGGCTGCGCATGTCGGGACTGGTCATGCTGCTGCCGCACGGCTACGAAGGCCAGGGACCGGAGCACTCCTCGGCGCGGCTGGAGCGCTACCTGCAGCTCTGCGCCGAGGACAACATGCAAATCGTCAACTGCACGACCCCGGCCAACTATTTTCACGCGTTGCGCCGGCAGATCCACCGCAGCTTCCGCAAGCCGCTGATCGTCATGTCGCCGAAGTCGCTGCTGCGCCACAAGCGCGTGGTCTCGGATCTCGCGCGTTTCGAGCCGGACTGGACCTTCCATCGGGTGCTCTATTGCGACGAGATCCCCAGCGACAAGAAGGACGCCAAGCAGGTCGTCATGTGCAGCGGCAAGGTCTACTACGATCTCCTGGACGAACGCGAGAAGCGCGGCGTCACGGACGTGCACTTCCTGCGTCTCGAGCAGATCTACCCCTTCCCGGCGGACGCGCTGGCGCAGGAGCTCGAAGACTACAAGCACTGTCATCTGGTGTGGTGTCAGGAAGAGCCGCGCAACATGGGGGCCTGGCCGTTCGTCAGCACCTTCATCGAGGAGGTCGCCGAAGACATCGGCTGCAAGTACATCCGGCCGCGTTACGCCGGCCGGCCGTCGGCGGCCTCGCCGGCGACCGGGCTGCACGCGCGCCACGTGGCCGAGCAGCAGGCGCTGGTCGACGAGGCCTTCGAGGTCGGCAAGAAGGCGATGAGCCGGATCGCCGCGCGCCGCGAGGCCTACGAGGCGCGCCACGGCAAGGTTTCCAGCGCCGCGCAGTAGGGCGACGCCACAGCGTTCCCCGGCCCCCGTCCCCTCGTCGGCGGCCGGCCGGAATGGAGGTCGAAGGCAGGACATGGCGACGGACATCGTGGTGCCCACGCTCGGGGAATCGGTGAGCGAGGCGACGGTCGCCCAGTGGCTCAAGAAGCCGGGCGAGGCGGTCGCCCGAGACGAGCCGCTGGTCGAGCTGGAGACGGACAAGGTCACCCTCGAGGTGAACGCCAGCGAAGCCGGCGTGCTGGCCGAGGTTCTCGCCGAGGAGGGCGACAACGTCGAGGTCGGCGCGCTGCTCGGGCGCATCGACCCGGACGGCGCCGGCGCGGCCGCCGCGGACAAGCCGGCGCCCGAGGCGGAGACGCCGACGGCCGAAGAGCCGTCCCCGAAGCAGCCC
>JAWWCG010000097.1:0-9409 GCA_033720555.1 Kiloniellales bacterium
ACACCCCTCACGTCGCGGTCGATCGCAGCCATGCCGGCGCTCCGGCCGGCAACCCCGGGGGCGCGCTGTGGCTCGACGTCACCGGCTGCGCCCATCTGTTCGGCGGCGAGCGCACCAGGCGTACCAGGCGTACCAGGCGGCGCGCGCAGGCCTTCCTCCAGCGCCCACAGCACCTCGTCGTCCCGCCGCGCGCGCACCAGGATCAGCCGCCCGGGGTAGGGCGTCCGCGGGCCCATCAGGCCGGCCACGCCGGGGCCGTAGAGGTCGACCCGGCGGGCCGCCCAGAGCACCGGTCCCGCGCCGCCGGCCCCGCGCGCCGCGGCCAGGCGCCCCAGCAGGGCGAGGCAGAAGCCGGCGACGACGGCGTCGTCCCACTCCTCGCGCGCGCCGGCGATCTCGTGCAGGCCGGCCAGCCGCAGGCCGCCCTCCGGCAAGTGGCCGTCGATCGCCGGCACGCCGAGCGGAACGACCGCCGCCACCCCCGGCTTTTCTCCCGGCTTTTTCCCAAGACTTTCCCCAGGCTTTTCTCCGGGCGTTTCCCCAAGATTTTCCCCAGGCTTTTCGAGGGCGCGGATGCGCCGGCGCAGCTCCGCCAGCCGCGCCGCCGACGGTTCCGCCACCCGGCGGGCCGCCGGAACCTCGCCGGTCGCCGGGGTCTTCGGGCGCGGGCGCCCGCGCCGCCGTGGGTCTGTCGACACGCCACCGGTCTCCTTAGCGGCCTGGGCCGCCGCGTTCTTGTTCGCTATTTGTTCTATAATGGGGAAAAGGTCGAGTCAAGCGTGGGCCGACGCTCACTCGCCCTTGAAGACCGGCTTTTCCTTGGCGAGGAAGGCGCGCACCCCTTCCCGGTAGTCGGCGCTGTCGCAGACCTCGAAGGCGGCCATCACGTCCGCCTCGTCGAGCGGCCGGGGATCGAGGGCGCGGCGCGCCAGGCGCTTGTGGCCGCGGGCGGCGAGCGGCGCGCCGGCGGCGATCCGCGCCGCCGCGGCGGCCGCCTCCGCCGCCAGCTCCTCGTCCGGCACGACGCGGTTCACCAAGCCCATATCCTTTGCTTCATCAGCGGTTACCACCCGACCCTCAAGCAAAATCTCAAGTGCGGTCGAACGCCCGACCAGCTCCACCAGGGCCCGCATGGCCGGCAGCGGCAGGCAGTGGCCGATGCGGTTGATGGGGATGCCGAAGCGCGCCCCCGCGCCGCAGATCCTGAGGTCGCAGTTGACCGCCAGCTCGAGCCCGCCGCCGACGCAGGCGCCGCGGATCATCGCCAGGGTCGGCCAGGGGCACTCGGCGACCGCCTCCATGGCCGCGTCCACCCGCCGGGCATAGGCGCGGGCCTGAGCGGCGTCGGCGCGCACGCTTTCGAACTCGGCGATGTCGGCGCCGGCGCCGAACGGCGCCTCGCCCGCCCCGCGCAGCACCACGCAGCGCAGGCCGGCGTCGGCGTTGACCGCCGCCATGACCCCCGCCAGCGCGTCCCACATGGCCAGGTTGAAGGCGTTCAGGCGTTCGCCGCGATTGAGCGCGACGGTCGCGATGTCGCCATCGCGCGCGAGCAGCACCGGATCGGTCATGGCCGCGGGCCTCCCTCTAGACTGCAGACTGTCGGGAAGCCGCTTTAGCCCAGTTCGGCGTAGTCCGCCAGGTGTTGCGACAGGGTGCGCAGGCGCGCGCGGTTGCGCAGCAGCATGTCCTCGCCGACCAGCTTGAGCACCCGCAAGTTGGTGCTGCTGGCGTCGTCCATGTCGTCGCTGCCGGTATCCAGGCGCACCTGCAAGCGGTAGTAGCGCCTGAGCCCGTGCGGCCCCGGCGGCAGGATGCGCTCGAGCTGGTGGTCGACCGCCGCGGCCGAGGCGTCGCACATGATCGAGAAGATCGGCTCGGCCCAGCGCGCCGCGCCCCAGTCCTTCGCCTCGTCGTAGGCGAGCCGCCGGGTGAGCTGGCCGGTGCCCAGGGAAACCATGAGGAAATCCTTGGCGTCGGGATAGAGCTGGCGGGCCTCCACGTAGGCGCACAGGCCGGGGTTGTAGGCGACCAGCGCGCCGTCCACCAGGGCGTAGTAGTCGTCGCCGTCGGCCGGAATGTGCGCCGGCTCGAAATAGGTCGGCGCGGCGGTGGCGGCCCGCACCACCTGGGCCATGGAATAGTCGTAGGCGTCCCGGGCGATGGCCCGCCAGGACTTGAAGAAGAAGGGGATGCGCCGCTCGATCTCGTAGCTGGGCACCAGCACGTCGACCAGGGAATCGGTCAGCCGCGCCTCGCCGAACAGCTCGCTCAGCATGTCCTCCAGGCCCGCCGCCGGGTACTTGCCGTCGGCCAGGTTGCCGACCGCGCGGATCTGGTGCCAGACCGAGCGGGAGAACACCTTGGGCCCGAACACCTCGTACAGCTTGGCCACCTGGCGCGCCGTGTAGCGCGGCCGGCCGTTGGCGTCCGGCACGGTCAGGCCGAGCGCGATCAGCGCCCCGGTCGAGGTGCCGGCGATCAGGTCGAACAGGTCGGCGATCGGCCGGTCGGTGCGGCGCTCCAGCTCGGTCAGCGCCATGGCCGCCAGGATGCCGCGAATGCCGCCGCCGTCGATCGACAGGATGCGCACCGGCCGGCTCGCCCTGCGGCCGAGAAAGCGCGGCAGACGACGGGTGCGATGGTCGGTTACATCGTTCGGCATAGCCGTTCCATGTGCGGGCGGCGGTCAGCACGGAACCGCTCGACGTCCTGGGGCCGGCGAGTCAAACGACGAGGACAACGAACCAGGCCGTCCGCTCCCACGGCCGACGCCGGCACCTTACAGGCCCAGGGTTTCCCGCTTATTAAACATACGTTCTGAATTAGACATACGTTCCGATTAAGAAATACCAAGCGCGGCGCCGGCCCGCCTCAGGCCTCCTCGACCACCGCGATCAGCAGGTCCTGCTCGCCGATCACCCGGGTCTCGTGCCCCTGGCCGGAGATGTCCCGCAGGTGCACGATGTCGCCGCCGGAGAACCGCCGGCTGTCGCCGTCGCCGACGCTCAGCTCGACCTCGCCGGCCAGCACGCAGATATACTGATAGGCCGGGGCCGGGTGCCACTCGGCGCGCCATCCCGCGGGCAGGCGAAGCACCACGAACTGGCGCGCCGCGCGCGGCTCGGACGCCTCGACCGCCGGCATGGCGAGCGAATGGATGGCCGGCGCGAGGCGCATCTCCAGCTCCGCGAAATGCGACTGCCCGTTGTCGTCGGAATAGACCCGGACGTACTTCATCGCCCGGCGCGCCTCCCCGGCCCTCGTTCGACGCAGCTTCGGACGCTCACGGCCCGAGCGAAGCGCGCGCGGCCTGGGCGCTCTCCACGGCGTCGCGGATCCGCCGCGCCGCCGCCCCCGGGTCGCTCGCCCCGGCAATGGCGGAGACCACCGCGACCCCGTGGGCGCCGGCCTTGATGCAGTCGGCCGCGTTGTCGGCGGTGATCCCGCCGATGCCGACCACCGGCAGGTCGTGGGTCATGCCGGCCTTGAGCGTCCATAGCCCTTCCGGGCCGATCGCCGCGCCGGCGTCGGCCTTGGTCGCCGTCGCGTAGACCGGCCCGGCGCCCAGGTAGTCGACGGCGTCGAGCTCGTCGATGGCGCGCAGCTCGTCGAGCGTGCCCGCCGAGGCGCCGAGGATCCGGTGGCGGCCGATCGCCAGGCGGGCGGACAGGACCGGCAGGTCCTCCGGCCCGACGTGCAGGCCGTCGGCGTCGGCCGCCAGGACCACCTCGGGCCGGTCGTTGACGATGAGCGGCACGCCGAGCGGCTGCAGCAGGCGCTTGAGCGCGCGCGCCAGCTCCACGGTGCGCTGCAGGGAGGCGCCCTTCTCGCGGAGCTGCACCAGGCGGGCGCCGCCGCGCGCCGCCGCCACCGCGACCGCCTCCAGGTCGCTACCGCTGCGGATGTCGGCGGTGCCGATCACCAGATAGACCGAGAGATCGAACGGCCGGGCGGACCTGAGCCGTCGGCGCCGCCCGCCCGGATGCCGGCTGAACAGTTTCACTGAATTCGCGCTCCTGCCACGAGGCTCTGCCGGTCCAGGCCGTAGAGCCGGTCGATCAAGTTCGAGCGGAAGCTGGCCGGACCGGCGGCGCCGGCCGCCGCCAGCTCGCCGGCCAGGCCGAGCGCCGCCAGGGCGTGACTGGCGGCCGCCAGGGCGTCCGCCTCGACCCCGCAGCAGGCCGCGATCAGGGCCGAGAGGGCGCAGCCGACGCCGGTCACCCTGGTCATCAAATGATGGCCGTTGTCGACCGCGGCAAGGCGCACCCCGTCGGTCACGTAGTCGATCGAGCCGGTCACCGCGACCACCGCGCCGGTCGCGCGCGCCAGGTCGTGGGCGGCGTCGAGCGCCTCGGCGGCGTCCAGCGGGCTGTCGACGCCGGCGGCCGCCGCCTCCTCGACCATGGCCACGATCTCGGCGGCGTTGCCGCGGATCACCGTCGGCTGCAGGCCGGCGAGCCGCCTGGCAAGCGCCCGGCGCTCCTGGCTGGCGGCGATGGCGACCGGATCGAGCACCCAGGGCCGGCCCAGCTCGACGGCGAAGCGCGCCGCCGCGATCATCGGCTCGACCCGCTCCGCGGTGAGCACGCCGAGATTGACCGCCAGCGCGTCGGCGAGCGCGACGAAGTCCTCGACCTCCGCCTTGTCGTGGGCCATGACCACCCGCGCGCCGGCCGCCAGCAGCAGGTTCGCCGTGAGGTCGGCGGCCACGGCGCTGGTGAGGACGTGGACCAGCGGCCGGCGCTCGCGCACCCGCACCAGGGTGCGCCAGGGCCCGGACGCCTCGTCCCGATGGTCAAGCTGCTCCGCCACCCCGCGCCCGCTTCCCTTTCGTCGCCGACCCGACGGCCTTGCCGACCGCTCTCGTTCGCAACCGCGCGCCTCCCGTGGCGACCGCGGCCCCATGGTCCGCGCTCGCGCACCCCACCGCTCCAGAGGACTCGCGACGCCCCGCCGCGCGGGCGGGGTCCCTGGCGAGCGCTCACTTTCCCGGATTTCCCGAGCCGGGTAAAGAGCCGCCTGGCCTCAGCCGCGCCGAGCGGCCGGGAGGCACGGCGCGGCGCCCTCCCCACGGCGGGCGATGTCGGCTAGATTGCCGGCCGGCCGCGGCCGGCAGTCGGCCGGCAGTCGGTCGGCAGTCGGCCAACAAACGACCGGCAAACGGCCGGCACAGGAATCGGAGGCCCAGCCCGTGCGCACGCTTCACCGCCTGCTCGTCGTTCTGCTCGCCAGCTTCTTGCTCCTGCCGGCGGCGCCCGCTCCGGCCTCGGCCGGCGAGCTCAGGATCGGCATCACCCAGTACCCCTCGACCCTCAACCCGCTGATCGATTCCATGCTGGCGAAGAGCTACGTGCTCGCCATGACCCGGCGGCCGGTCACCGCCTACGACCACGACTGGGAGCTGATCTGCATGCTCTGCGTCGAGCTGCCGACCATCGAGAACGGGCTGGCGGTGCCCGAGACCCTCGAGGACGGCAGCGAGGGCATCGCCGTCACCTACCAGATCCACCCGGCGGCGACCTGGGGCGACGGCACGCCGGTCACCACCGACGACGTGGTCTTCACCTGGGAGGTCGGCCGCCACCCGCAATCGGGCGTCGCCGGCTTCGAGGCCTTCCGGCGCATCCTCTCGATCGACGTGATCGACGACAAGACCTACACGGTGCACGTCGACCGCATCACCTTCACCTACAACGCCTCGGGCGGCTTCGACCTGCTGCCCGCCCACCTGGAGCGCGAGATCTTCGAGGCCGACCCGGCCGCCTACCGCACCCGCACCACCTTCGACAGCGACCCGACCAATCCCGGGCTCTACTTCGGGCCCTACCGCATCGCCGAGGTCTCGGCCGGCTCCCACATCGCGCTCGAGGCGAACCCGACCTGGTACGGCGCCGCGCCCGACTTCGAGCGGATCACCGTGCGGGTGATCGAGAACACCGCGGCGCTCGAGGCGAACCTGCTGTCCGGCGCCGTCGACATGGTCGCCGGCGAGCTCGGCCTGACCCTCGATCAGGCGCTCGCCTTCGAGCCGCGCTACGGCGATCGCTACCAGATGCTGTTCAAGCCGGGGCTGATCTACGAGCACCTGGACCTCAACCTCGACAACCCGATCCTCGCCGACCCGCGGGTGCGCAAGGCGCTGATCCTCGCCCTCGACCGGGAGGCGATCAGCGCGCAGCTGTTCCAGGGCCGCCAGCCGGTCGCCGACTCCCCGGTGAGCCCGCTCGACTGGGTCCACAGCGAAGACATCCCGAGCTATCGCCACGACCCGGAGGCCGCCGCCGCGCTGCTCGAGGAGGCCGGCTGGACGCCCGGCCCCGACGGCGTACGGGTGAACCCGGCCGGCGCGCGGCTCAGCCTCGAGCTCATGACCACCGCCGGCAACCGCTCGCGCGAGCTGGTGCAGCAGGTGCTGCAGAGCCAGTGGGCCGAGCTCGGCATCGAGGCGCGCATCCGCAACGAGCCGGCCCGGGTGTTCTTCGGCGAGACGGTCACCAAGCGCAAGTTCACCGGGGCGGCCATGTTCGCCTGGCTGTCGAGCCCCGAGAGCGTGCCGCGCACCACGCTCTATTCCGACCAGATCCCCTCGACCGAGAACGGCTGGGGCGGCCAGAACTATACCGGCTACAAGAGCGCCGAGATGGACGCGCTGATCGACGCCATCGAGGTCGAGCTCGACCGCGACAAGCGCCAGGCCCTGTGGCAGCGCCTGCAGGCGCGCTACGCCGAGGACCTGCCGGTGATCCCGCTCTACTGGCGCGCCAGCCCCTACGTCTTGCCCAAGTGGCTCGAGGGCGTGCGCCCGACCGGCCACCAGGGCACCTCGACGCTGTGGGTCGAGGAGTGGCGGGACACGCGGTGACAGGGGATTGGAGGCCGGCCGGCCCCGCCCTGCCGCTCAGGCGGTGACGCGCGCCAGGGCGAAGTCGGCGCCGCAGGCCGAGCCGCTGCCGTCGATGGCGAAGCGGCCGCGCGCCACCTCGGGCTCGAAGACGATATCGAGCCTGAAGAACCTGGGCGCCGGCGTGGACTGGAACGCCTTGGTCTTGCCGGCGCGCGCGTCCCGCGTGCGGCCCTTGTGGTCGAGGCGGCCGTAGACCTCGTACCTGGCGTCCTTCCACCACATGGTGCCGCGGAGCTCGGCGCCGTCGCGCTCCAGCTTCAGGGCCCAGGGCACGCCGCATTCGTCGACGGCGCCTTGGGCGATCCAGCTCGAGCTTGTCGTCGCCTGGCCCCTCGCAGCGACCAGCGCGCGCGTGCCGGCCGCGAACCCCTGGGCGTTGTCGGGCGTCGGATCGGAAGCCGGGTCGGACATCGCATCGGCGGGCGGGCGATAGGACTTCATCGCCAGCGCGACGGCGGAGTCGGCGGTCACGGGGTCGGCGGCCGCGCCGTCGAAGACGCGGGCCTGCTGCAGGCGAGGCTCCGGCTCGGCCCCCGCCAGGTTCGGCAGCAGGTCCTGGCTGAAGCGGACCTCGTCCACGGTCTCTTCCCAGGCCGCCAGGCGTTCCGGGCCCGAGGGATGGCTGTCGAACATCCCCGTCTTCATCTGCCCGCCGGCCTTGGTCAGCTTGATCCACAGAGCGCCCCCGGCGTCGGGGTCGTAACCGGCGCGGGTCATCAGGTAGGCGGCGATGTAATCGGCCTCGCGCTCGTGCTCCTTGCTGAACGAGATGTCCGCGATCCAGGCGCCCAGCTCCATGGCGGCCCGGGCGTCGGCGGTCGCCCGATAGGAGTTGTAGCCGGCGGCTCCGGCGACCCCGGCGAAGATCGCGCCGCCGATCGCCTGTCCGATCATCATGTTCTGGATCGCTTTCTCGTAATGGCCGCCCATGTCGTGCCCCATCTCGTGGGCCAGGACGGCCGCGAACTCGTCCTCGGTCTCCAGATACTGGGCCAGGCCGTCGAACAGCACGATGTGGTTCTTGAGCGTGTAGGCGTTGATCTGACCGGCCGGATTGAGCTGAAGCGTGTACCAGCAGCGGCCGCGCCCGGTGGAGCGGCAGATCGGCCCGGCGACCGCCTGCAGCCGCTTTGTCACCCGTCGCGCCACCTGCTCGTTCTCGCGGGTGGTGCGCAGCGTCGGCGACAGGTCGGGCGCGTCAAGAACCTTCTGCTGCGCGCGCCCGTGCTCCTGTTCCGAGACGACGGGAAGCTCGTGGTCCGATCCCGCGCATCCGCCGACAATATAGCCGATCAATACTATAGAATAACGCCACTTGAATCTAATCACGACCACTCCCCCAAAGTGCTCAGTTAGCGGTGGTCAATTGAAATCGATTATCGAATGCAACACTCAATATAGTAATAGGATACAACCCACCGGATACCCCAGTCCACCGAAATAATAGATATGAGTGTCGGGCCGAGGTCGGTCTGGGCGTTTCACGCCGCCGTCGCGCACCGCGCCGGAGGAGCGAGGGTCTCCCAGGGCGTCCCAGGGCGTCCTAGTCAGCGCTGGGCTGTCGCCGCCGCGCGACGCGCCGCAGCCCGGCCACCAGCAGCACGCTGGCCGCCCCGCAATAGAGGGCGAACAGCAGGCAAATGGTCTCGACGGCGACGCCGGCGTCCATCAATCCGCCCATGGCGACCGGCCCGAGGGCCGTCGCGAACACCGAAATGGCCACGGCCAGCGAGCGGATCGCGCCGAGGTGCGCGACGCCGTAGATCTCCGCCCACAGCACGATGACGGCGGTGAAGGTCACGCCGCTCGTCAGCCCGACCAGGAAGAGATAGGGCCAGGCCCAGATCGCATCGTCGAACGCCCAGAGCACCAGCAGCCCGGCGGCGAGCGGCAGCAGGAAGCCCGGCAGCACGCGCACCGCCGTCAGGCGGTCGATCAGCGGGCCGGCGGCCAGCGTCGCCAGCACCGAGCCCAGGGCGTAGACCCAGTAGCTGCCGGTCAGCCACGCCGCGCTCCAGCCCTTGAGCTCGGCCAAGGTCAGGTGATGAAAGAACAGCGCCGTGACGATGAACGACGGCGCGATCACCGCCGGCAGGAGAAGATAGAAGCTGCCGTCGCGCAGGACCTCCCGGCGGGTCCAGGATCCGGTCAGGCCGTCGCCAGAATCAGAGGCACCAGAATCAGAGGCACCAGGCCCCGAATCGGGAGACCGCGGCGTCTTTAGATCCGAGGCCCAGAGCAGCGCCCAGACGATCGGCGGCAAGACCAGGGCGAGGACCAGGGCGGCGAGGCCGTAGGTGGCGCGCCAGCCGACGAGCGCGAAGGAGAGGACCGCCAGGACGGGCAAGACCGTCTCGCCGGCGGCGAAGCCGAGCGCGGCCAGGGAGACCGCCTTGGCCCGGTGCGCCCCGAAATGCCGCGCCACCGACGTGGTGCCGGTATGGCTCGCCAGGCCCTGGCCCGATTGGCGCAGCAGGAAGACCGCGACGACCAGCAGGGCGG
>JAWWCG010000098.1:0-9386 GCA_033720555.1 Kiloniellales bacterium
CGCGCGATAGACCGCGCGCGCGTGGTCGAGCGGGATGTGCAGCTCCCAGCCCAGCTCGCCGACGTAGCCGACCCTGAGCGCCAGCACCGGGGCGGCGGCGATCTCGATCTCGCGGGCCGCGAGGTACGGGAAGGCCTGGTTCGACACGTCGTCGTCGCTCGCCGCGGCCAGGACTTGGCGGGCCTTGGGACCGCAGAGGTTGAGAACCGCGCGCTCGCCGGTCGCCTCGCGCAGCCGCGCGGCGCCGTCGGTCGGCAGGTGGTCGCGGATCCAGCCGCCGTCGCGCACCCCGAAGCCGGAGCCGGTGACGATATAGAAGCGGTCCTCGGCCAGGCGCACGACGGTCAAATCCGCCTCGATGCCGCCGGCCTCGTTGCAGAGCTGGGTATAGACGGCGCGGCCCGGCCGGCTCACGTCGTTGGCGGCCAGGCGGTCGATGGCGGCGAAGGCGCCGGGCCCCGTCAGCTCGAACTTGGCGAAGGAGCTCTGGTCGATCAGGGCGACGCCCTCGCGCACCGCCCGATGCTCCTCGCCGACCGCCGAAAACCAGCTCGGGCGCCCCTCGAAGGCCGGCCGCTCGGTCGGCTCGTCGTCCATTCGGGTGCCGGGCGGCACGAACCAATTGGGCCGCTCCCAGCCGAACTTGGCGCCGTAGACCGCGCCGCGCGCCGCGAGGTCGTCGAAGAAGGGGCTGCGCCGCGCCGGCCGGCCCGAGGTCATCTCGTGGCCCGGCCAGTGGATCTGGTAGTAGAGCCCGTAGGCCTCGACCGCCCGTTCCTGCAGCGCCCGCGCGGTCGCGTGGTAGGGCCCGAAGCGCCGCAGGTCGAAGGGCCAGAGGTCCATCCCCGGATCGCCGTCGAGGATCCAGCGGGCGAGGGCCTCGCCGGCGCCGCCCGAGGCGGCGATCCCGGCGGTGAAGCCGCAGGCGACGAAGAAGTTGGGCAGGCCGGGCGCCGGCCCCATGATCGGCTCGCCGTCGGCCGAGACCGGGATCGGCCCGTTGATCAGCGTCTGCACGCCGGTCGTCTCGAGCACCGGCAGGCGCTCGGTCGCGCCCTGGGCGATCTGCTCGAAACGGTCGAAGTTGGAGTCGAACAGGGAGCGGGCGAAGTCCCACGGCGGGGCGCTCTGCCAGCAGGCCTTGGTGTCCGCCTCCCAGCCGCCGATGGCGTAGGCGTTCACGTCCGGCTTCAGATAGAAGTTCTTGTCCGGGTCGCGCAGGGTGGTGAGGCCCGGCGGCAGGTCGAGGGTGCGCTCGCTCACCAGGTACTGGTGCTCGACGACGCCGGCCGCGAGCGCGACGCGGGCCATGCCGCCGACCCGGCGCGCCCACAGGCCGGCGCAGTTGACCACGGTCTCGCAGGCGATGGTGCCGTGGTCGGTGACCGCCTGCACCACCCGGCCGTTCTCCACCACCAGGTCGGTGACGCGCACGCCCTCGCGAATCACGGCGCCGTTGCGGCGCGCGCCCTTGGCGTAGGCCTGGGTGAGCGCATAGGGATCGACGTAGCCGTCGGAGGGGATGTAGGCGGCGCCGACCACCCCCTTCTCGCTCATGTCCGGGAACAGGCCGCGCGCCTCCTGCGCGGACAGCGCGTGCGCCTCGAAGCCGAAGCCGCGGGCCTGGGTGAGCGTGCGCTTGATCTCGCTCCAGCGCGCCTCCGACGAGGCGAGTCGGAGCGAGCCGACCTTGCGCCAGTCGATCTCCTGGCCGGTCTCCGCGGCGAGCCGGTCGAAGACGGCGACCGAGTTCTGCATCAGGCGGGTGAGGTTGCGCTTGGAGCGAAGCTGGCCGACCAGGCCGGCGGCGTGCCAGGTCGAACCGTGGGTGAGCTGCGCCTTCTCCACCAGAACCACGTCGCGGGCGCCGGCGCGCGCCAGATGGTAGGCGACCGAGGTGCCGATCGCCCCGCCGCCGATCACCAGGATTTGGGCATGGCTGTCAGGCAAGGCCCAGTTCGGCCTTCTTGCGTCGGCTCCAGGCCTGGGTGATGCGGTCGGCGATCATGGCGATGAGGGCCATGCTGAGGCCGGCGACGAAGCCCTTGCCGACGTCCCCGGCGCCGAGCGCGATGTAGACGCTCTGGCCGAGTCCCTTGGTGCCGACCAGGGCGGCGATCACCAGCATGGCGAGGCCGAACATGATGGTCTGGTTGAGGCCGAGCATGATCTCGGGCAGCGCCAGGGGCAGCTGCACCTGGAACAGGATCTGCCGGCCGGTGCAGCCCTGGGCGGTCGCCGCCTCGACGATGTCGGGGCGCACGTTGCGGATGCCGTGCTCGGTGTAGCGGACCGACGGCACGATGGCGTAGAGCATGATCGCCAGCAGCGCCGAGAACTCGCCGACCTGGAAGAACATCAGCACCGGGATCAGGAACACGAACAGCGGCATGGTCTGCAGCGTGTCGTTGATCGGCCGGATGAAGGCCGAGACCCGGTCGTTGAGCGCCGCCCAGACCCCGATCGTCGCGCCCAGTACGAAGGAGAACAGCACCGCCGCCGCGCACAGATAGGTCGAGAGCATGGCCTGGGGCCAGACCCCGCCG
Source organism: Kiloniellales bacterium (assembly GCA_033720555.1). Classification (GTDB taxonomy): domain Bacteria; phylum Pseudomonadota; class Alphaproteobacteria; order Kiloniellales; family JAKSDN01; genus CALJXB01. Next base: position 2,547 of record JAWWCG010000098.1, read on the forward strand.
GTCAGCATGAAGAGGCAGCCGAGCAGCGCGAAGGCGGCCACGTTCAGGCCGCCGACCTGATAGGCCAGCACCGTCACCGTCAGGATGAAGGCGGGCCAGGGCGTGCCGGTGGTGCCGTAGTAGAACAGCCCGCCGAAGATGAGCACCGCCACGCTCGCCCGCCAGCCCCACAAGCGCGCGGCGGCGACCGACAGGGCGACCACCAGCGCCGCGTAGCCGAGGCTCATGGCCGGGGTCAGCACGAAACCCCAGGAGAACGGGCTGACGGCCTTCTCCAGGCCGATGCGCAGCGGCAGCATGAAGTAGAACAGGACCGTGTTCTTGACGCCGTCGAGCACCGGGAAGTAGTTGGCGGTGATGTAGTTGACCAGCTCGTTGAGGGGCTCGGCGGGATAGAAGATCAGCTCCCGGGGATAGGTCCGAATCGCCGGGAAGAACGCCGCCACCACGATGAAGGCCGCCATGATCGCGAGCGCGATCGCGAGCGCGCGGTGGCGCTCCCAGAACGGCAGGTTGCGGGCGTGCAGGAAGCGTTCCCGGTCGGCGAAGCCGCGGGTGATCCGGTCCATCACCATGGCCATGAGGGCGATCACGATGCCGGCCAGGAAGCTCTGGCCGAACTGCGCCTTGCGCATGGTGCTCAGCACCTCCCAGCCGATGTCGGCCGAGCCGCCGATCACCGCGGCGATGATCACCATGCTGAGCGCCGCCATGGTCGCCTGGTTGATGCCGACCAGGATCATCGGCATGGCCGAGGGCACCTGCACCCACCACAGGAGCTGCCGCTCGGTGGTGCCCGACATGCGCGCCGATTCGCTCACCTCCGCCGGCACCCGGCTCAGCCCCAGCATGGTGTTGCGCACCATGGGCGGCGCGGCGTAGATGGCGCTGGCGATCAGACCGACCACCGGGCCGAAGCCGAACAGGAACAGGATCGGGATCAGGTAGGCGAAGGTCGGGAAGGTCTGCGCCAGGTCGAGCAGCGGCTGCACGATCCGGTCGGCCGCCGGCCACTTGTAGGCGGCGATGCCGGCGAACAGGCCGATCATGACAGAAAGCGGCACCGAGAGCGCCACCAGGGAGAGCGTGTTCATGCTCTCCTCCCAGTAGCCCACCACCACCATGTACATGAGGGCGAGGAAGGTGAACACGGCGAGCCGCCAGCCGCTGGCGACGTAGGCGGCGACGGTGATGCCGGCGAGCGTCGCCGGCCACGGCAGCCATTGCAGCAGCTGGCGCAACCAGTCCATCGGCCAGGTCAGGAGCCAGTTGAGCGCCCGGAACAGCCACTTCACGTTGGGCACGAACCAGTTCATGAAGGCGTTGACCCAGTCCGCGAAGGGAATCACCAGGTCGCTGGGATAGCGGATCAGCCAGGGCAGGTCGGCGCGCAGCGCGATGGTGACGGCGGCGAAGACGCCGACGCCGATCCACACCAAGAGGTCCCGGTCGACGCCCCCCGCGACGTCTTCCGGCGGCGCATCGGGAAGTGCGGCGGTGGTCATGTTTCGCTCGGTCCCCCAGCCGGTTTCGGTGCCGGGCTTGTGCCGCCCGAGGTTCCCGAAACCCTTTTTGCCCCCGCGTAAGGTACCGGCATTGCCGCGCGAGGTCTACGGCCGGTCACAGACCATGTGCTCGCAGGTCGCAAGGCGGCGGCTTGCCGCGCCCGGCAGAATTCGGCAGACCGGACAGCGGCGAACTGCTATCTCGCCGTGACGATTGAACCAACTCGAGGGGCGACGAGGCCGGCCCATGCTTCTGGGGATCGACACGGGCGGCACCTATTGCGACGCGGTGCTCTACGACCGCTCGGCGGGCGTGACCGCCGCCGCAAAGGCGCTGACCACCAAGCACGACCTGTCGCTGTGCATCGGCGAGGTTATGACGCGCGTTCTGACCGGCTTCGACCCCGGCCACGTGCAGCTGGTCTCGCTCTCGACCACCCTCGCCACCAACGCCGTCGTCGAGGGCCACGGCGCCCCGGTCTGCCTGATTCTGATCGGCTACGACGAGGCCGCCCTGCAGCGCGCCTCCCTCGGCGCCGCCATCGCCCGAGACCCCGTCGTCTTCCTCGCCGGCGGCCACGGGCCGTTGGGCGACGAGCAGGCGCCGCTCGACCGCGAGGGCGCGCGGGCCGCGATCGCGCAGCACGCCGGCCGCGTCGAGGCCTTCGCCGTGGCCGGCTATTTCAGCGTGCGCAATCCGTCCCATGAACTGTGGGTCCGGGATCTGGTGCGCGAGACCACCGGCCTGCCGGTCACCTGCGCCCACGAGCTGACCAGCAACCTCGACGCGCCCCGGCGGGCGCTGACCGCGGTCCTGAACGCCCGCCTGATCCCCCAGATCCAGACCCTCGTCCTCTCGGTGCGCGAACGCATGAAGGCGCTCGGAGCCGCCTGCCCGCTGATGGTGGTCAAGGGCGACGGCTCGCTGATCACCGACGAGGTCGCGCTGATGTGCCCGGTCGAGACCATCCTCTCCGGCCCGGCGGCCTCGGTGGTCGGCGCCCAGGCCTTGAGCGGCGAGTCGGACATCGTGGTCTCCGACATCGGCGGCACCACCACGGACATCGCCGTGCTGCGCGGCGGCCGCCCCGTTCTGGACAGCAAGGGCGCCGTGGTCGGCGGCTGGCGCACCATGGTCGAGGCCCTGTCCGTGCACACCTTCGGCCTCGGCGGCGACAGCGACGTGCGCCTGGCCGACGAGCCCTGGCCCGAGGGGCCCGGGCTCGAGATCGGGCCGCGCCGCGTCGTGCCCCTCAGCCTGCTCGGCCATCAGCGCCCCGCCGTCCTGTCGGAGCTGCAGGCGCAGATCCGCCTGGACCGGCCGCGGGACTGGGACGGCCGCTTCGCCCTCAGGCTGAGGACCGCCGACCCGGCCAGCCTCGGCCTCGCGGAGCGGCGCCTGTGGGACGCCCTGGGCGATGGGCCCCAGCCCTTGAACGGCCTGTTGCGGAACTTCGCGTCCATGCTGCCGCTCAGCCGGCTGGTCGAGCGCGGCCTGGTGATCTACGGCGGCTTCACGCCGAGCGACGCCGCCCATCTGCTCGGCAAGCAGCAGGATTGGTCGCTCGAGGCGGCCCGCCTCGGCGCAGAGCTGCTGGCCCGCCGCGGCCTGGCGGAGCGCCGCCTGCCGGCCATGAGCGCCGAGGCGCTGGCCGAGCTGACCCTCGAGCGCGTGGTCGAACGCTCGGGCGAGGTCCTGGTCGAGGCCCTGCTGGCGGAGGAAGGCGAACGGCCGCTGGAGGTCGGCAAGGGACCCGGGCGCCGGCTGATCGGCCGGGCGCTCAAGCCCGCGGCGGCCCGGCGGGCCGGCCTGATCGCGCCGTCCCTCGGCCTCACCCTGCCGCTGGTGGCGGTGGGCGCGCCGGCCGCGAGCTACTATCCGGTCCTCGCCGAACGGCTCGGCGCGCGTCGGGTGGTGCCGCCCCACGCCGAGGTCTGCAACGCCGTGGGGGCGGTCGCCGGCGGCGTCACGCAACGGGTCAAGGTGCTCGTCACCGCGCCGGCCGAGCATCGCTACCGCGTGCACCTGCCCGACGGCCCGCGCGACTTTCCCGACCGCGAGGCGGCCCTGGGCCTGGCCCGCGAGGCGGTGCGGGACCTGGCCCGCGAGCAGGCGGTCGCCGCCGGCGCCAGCGCGCCGGACATCGAGCTGGAGGAGATCCGCCGCGAGGCGGAGGTGGTCGGCGGCGATCCCATCTTCGTCGAGGCCGAGGTGATCGCGACCGCCGCCGGCCGGCCGCGCCTGGCCTGACGCGCGCGCCTGCGGAAACCGGCAAGACAGGCGAGCGCCCCGGCGCCACGACGAGAAGGCCAAGACCATGATCGACCTCTACTCCGCGGCGACGCCCAACGGCCAGAAGATCCACATCATGCTGGAGGAGACCGGCTTCGACTATCGCGTCGTCTGGATCGACATCGACAAGGGCGACCAGTTCGATCCCGCGTTCCTGCGGATCAGCCCGAACAACAAGGTCCCGGCGATCGTCGACCACGACGGGCCCGACGGACAGCCGATCTCGCTGTTCGAATCCGGCGCCATCCTGCTCTATCTGGCCGACAAGGCGGGTCGCTTCCTGCCGACGGAGCCGCGCCCGCGCTGGGAGACCCTGCAGTGGCTGATGTGGCAGGTCGGCGGCTTCGGGCCGATGCTGGGCCAGGCCCACCACTTCAACGCCTACGCCCCGATGCGCCCGGGCAAGCCCGTGGTCCTGCCCTACGCCCAGGCGCGCTACACCAACGAAGCGGGGCGCCTCTACCGGGTGCTCGACCGGCGGCTCGCCGGCCGCGATTACGTCGCCGCCGACCAATACACCATCGCCGACATGGCGATCTTCCCGTGGTGCCGGCTGCACCGCCGCCAGCGCCAGGAGCTGAGCGACTACCCCAACGTCGCGCGCTGGTTCGAGCGGATCGCCGCGCGGCCGGCCGTGGCCAAGGACATGAAGCGCCTGGAGGACATCGTCGAGGGCTTCGACCCCGAGAGCTGGGAGGTCGCCTTCGGCGCCCGGCAGCACCGCCAGGGCTGAGCGCGGCGACCGGGGCAGCCACGGGGCAGCCACGGGGCGGCGGCCGGCCGAGCGGCCTATCGAGCGCGGGCCGGGTGTTCTAAGCTTGCCTCACGGCAAACCCGAGGGGCGCGCGCCATGTCCGAAAGAGTGACCGTCGTCGATCATCCGCTGGTGCAGCACAAGCTGACCCTGATGCGATCGGCGGACACGCCCTCCACCCAGTTCCGCCACCTGCTGCGGGAGATCAGCCTGCTGCTGGGCTACGACGCGCTGAAGGGCCTCGAGCTCACCTGCAAGACGATCCGCACGCCGCTCCAGGAGATGCGGGCGCCGGTGCTGAAGGGCAAGAAGCTGGTCTTCGTCTCGATCCTGCGCGCCGGCAACGGACTCCTGGACGGGCTCTTGGAGCTGGTCCCCTCGGCGCGGGTCGGCCACATCGGCCTCTACCGCGACCGCGAGACCCTCGAGGCGGTCGAGTACTATCTGAAGCTGCCCGACGACATCGGCGATCGCAAGGTCATGGTCGTCGATCCCATGCTGGCCACGGCCAACTCCGCGATCGCCGCGGTGAGCCGGATCAAGGCGGCCGGCGCCAACGACATCGCCTTCATCTGCCTGCTCGCCGCGCCGGAGGGCGTGACGGCCTTCACCCAAGCCCATCCCGACGTCGCGATCACCACGGCGGCGATCGACAGCCATCTCGACGATCACGGCTATATCGTGCCCGGCCTGGGCGACGCCGGCGACCGGCTGTACGGCACCAAGTGAGCCCTGAAGCGAGCCCTGAAGTGCGCCCTGAAGTGCACCCTGCGGCCGGCGCCGACCGGCGGCGCGCGATCGATCCGCGTCGGTCTCGCCGAGGTCGGTCGCGGCCGCGCTACATCAGGCCCTGGCGAACCGCCTGGCGCAGCAGGATATACTGACGCAGGGCCGGCGGGACGAAGAGGTATCGCGTCTCCTGGCCCGGGGTCTCCCATTCCTCGATCAGGCGCGACTTGCCGGCGCGCGCGAGACCCCCCAGGGACTTGGCGATGGCCGCCGGCGACGGCTCTTCGCCCTCGCGATGGGCGCACCGTGCCGCCGCGTCCTCGGCCGTGAAAGCGCCGAAGTCGTCGAACGGCGCCGCCGCCGCGGCGGAGAGGACGTCGATCAGGCCCTGATCCGTCTCCTGGCGCGTTGCCGCCTCGTAGGCCGCCGTCGCCGCCGGATCGAAGTCCCGCACCGCGCTCTGAAGCGCATCGCGAAGGTCGGCCATCTCGACCAGCCCCGACCCGCGGCCGAGCGCCCGCCGACCGGCGTGCAGGCACAGAAGCTGGGCGAAATAGGGCAGCCCCTTCGCGATCGACACGATCATCTGGCGGGTCGCGGCCTCGAAGCGAACGTCAGCCGCCGCCGCGCCCGCCTGCACCAGGTCGTCGAGCTCGGCGGCCGTCATGAGGGGCAGGTTGACCGCCACCACCCGGTCCTCCAGGGCGGGGTCCATGACGATCAGGTCGTCCGGCCGGCGGGCGGCTCCGACGATGACGAAACTGACCCCGGCCGATCCCAGCGACAGCGTCTTGATGGCGTCGGCCAGCTGTTTCTTGAGCCGCTTGCTTTCCGCCCGGTCGAACTCGTCGAGAACGAGGATCGCCCGTTCGAGTTTGTTCCGCTCGAGGATCTCGGGAAGATCCGCCGGCGCGAACCCGCCCGTCGGCAGCGGCGCCTCGATGCCCTCGGGCGCCCCCGCCCCGATGCGCACGCGGGCCGTGGGCCCGGCGTAGCGGCTGCGCAGCAGGCCGCGCACGATCTCCTGGAAGGTCGCGTCCGGCGCGCAGGCGTACCTCAGCGCCTCCAGGCCCGCTTCGCCGGCCGCTTCGCTCAACACGTTGGCCAGGGAGGTCTTGCCGGTCCCGCGCGGACCGAAGATCACGAGGTGGGCACCGTCCCGTTGCACCGCGGCCATGAGGCGCTCCAGGATGTCCCGCCGGCCGGCGAAGGCCCGCAGGGCTTTTTTCGGCCGGCCGGGATCGAAGGCGTCCGACAGCTTGGCCGCCGGCGGCGTGGGGCCGCTTCCGGGGGGCGCCGCGCCGGCGCCGTCTTGGCGGGGCGACGAACGACCGGCGCTCTCGGCCGTCGCCGGCCGCGCCCCTGCCGGGAGTGGCTGTGTCGGGAGTGGCTGTGTCGGGAGTGGCTGCGTCGGGAGTGGCTGCGTCGGGAGTGCCCGGCCTGGGAGTGCCCGTTCCGGGAGCGCCTCTGCCGGGAGCGCCTCTGCCGGGAGCGCCTGTGCCGGGAGCGCCTGTGCCGGGGATGCCTCCGCCTCCCGCGCGACGCGGTTCGGCGCCTCC
>JAWWCG010000099.1:0-9335 GCA_033720555.1 Kiloniellales bacterium
AGCTATCGCCCGCCGACTTCGACAGCCGCTCGAACGCCCGTTCGAACTCCTCGAAGCCGAGCAGCCAGGGGCTGCCAAAAAGCGTCGGCCGGCTCATCGCGCAGCGCCCTCCTCTCGATTGAGCAACGCTTGCTGTGGCTCGGACCGGCGGAGCCCGCTCGCTTGCGGCCCTCCGCCCGTCAACGGCCCGAATTCGGCGCCGTCGGGGAATTATGTGGGGGCCAAAGGCGGCGAAATCAAGCTGACCGGGCGGCCTGCGGACCGCCCGGCGGCGCCCAGGCAAGGCCGCGCGGCAAGTATAGACGTGAGGCTCGCGGGGCCGTCCCGGTCGGGTCGCGCCCCGGTGCCACGGCCGGGCGCCGGAATGCCGCGGGGGAGACGATTCGGCGGCCTCGCCGCCCCGATGGCCCGGCTTTGCCGGCGCGCCGTGATCCTGCTGGCGACGGCAGGCTGGGCCACGCTGGGCTGGGCCACGGCTGGCTGGGCCGAGGAGAGCGCCGAGCCGCCCGGCCTGCAAGTGCCGGTCGACTGCCGGCTCGGCGTCGACTGCTTTATCCAGAATTACATGGACGTCGACCCCGGACCGGAGGCGGTCGACTACGCCTGCGGCGCGCTCGCCAACCCGGGCCATCGAGGCACCGACTTCCGGGTGCGGGACCTGAACGACGTCGCGCGCGGGGTGCCGGTGCTGGCGGCCGCGGCGGGCACGGTAGTGGGGGCCCGCGACGGCATGGCCGACGGCTTTCCGGACGAGGTGACCTCGAACGACATCGAGGGACGGGAATGCGGCAACGGCGTGGTCCTCGATCACGGCGGCGGGTGGCGCACGCAGTACTGTCACCTGCGCCAGGGCAGCCTCACCGTCGCCCACGGCGATCGGCTCGAGGCGGGCGATCAGATCGGCCAGATCGGCATGTCGGGTCTCGCCGAGTTCCCGCACCTGCACCTGAGCGTCTGGCAGGGCAACCACGCCGTCGATCCCTTTCTCGGCCCCGGCGCGCCCGGGGCTTCCGGGGCTTCCGGGTCTTCTGGGGCTTCTGGGGCTCCGGAGGGCTGCCGCGGTCCGCGCCATCCGCTGTGGCGGGCCGACGCCGAGCGGCGCCTGACCTACCAGGCGAGCGGCGTCCTCAACGCCGGATTCGCCGCCGTAGAGCCCGACTTGCGCGGGGTCGAGCGCGGCGCGTACCGCGACGAACCGCCGGATCGCCACTCCAGCCTCTGGTTCTATGTCCGCCTGTTCGGGGTGCAGGCCGGCGACCGGCAGCGCCTGCGGGTGTTCGGCCCGCGCGGCCGCCTGGTCATGGAATGGACCAGCGAGCCGGCGGCCAGCACGGAAATCCTCTGGCTCCAGCCGATCGGCCGGCAGGCCCCCGAAGACGGCTGGCCCGCCGGGCGCTATCGCGGCGAGTTCCTGCTCCTGCGGCGCGGCGCGGTGGTGCTGGACGCGCTCGCCGAGACCGAGATCCGCTGACCTCCGGCGCTGGCATCGGCCGCCGTCAGGTGCTAGAGCAGTACTGGATCAGATTGAACCACGCTGACGGTGCGATTTTGACCGGACGTTAGGAGCGAGGACGATGGACATGCCGACGCATATTCGAGGACGAGCGACGCGACGTCCGGCCAAAAGCGCCCGTCCCTTAGGGGTTGGCCTGGGCTGGCGCTCCGCGTCGTTGCGGGGCTCGCCCGATGTCCCCGCATCGCGCTTCGCCCCGCGCCTAGCGGGCCCATCCAGCCCAGAGCCAACAGCGTTGATTCAATCTGATCGAGTACTGCTCTAGAGAGGGGCCGCGCGCGCAAGCGGGGCAGCGGGACCCGAGCCGACGTGGCGGTCCACCGCTAGGGAAGCCTGATGTGCAGAAGACGGCCCTCATAACCGGCGCCACCGGTCAGGACGGCGCCTATCTCGCCAAGTTTCTGCTGGACAAGGGATATCGCGTGCACGGCGTCAAGCGGCGCTCGTCCTCGTTCAACACCGCCCGGGTCGACCACCTCTACCACGACCCGCACGAGGAGAACGTCCGCTTCTTCCTGCATTACGGCGACCTGACGGACGCCACCAACGTGATTCGCCTGGTGCAGGAGGTCCAGCCGACGGAGATCTACAATCTGGCGGCCCAGAGCCACGTCCAGGTCAGTTTCGAGACGCCGGAGTACACCGCCAACGCCGACGCCCTCGGCCCGCTGCGCATGCTCGAGGCCTTGCGGATCCTGGGCCTCGAGGACCAGACGCGGTTCTATCAGGCCTCGACCTCCGAGATGTTCGGCAACGTGCCCGCCCCGCAGGACGAGGCGACGCCGTTCCACCCGCGCAGCCCCTACGGCGTCGCCAAGCTCTATGGCTACTGGATCACCGTGAACTATCGCGAAAGCTACGGTTTCCACGCATCGAACGGCATTCTCTTCAATCACGAGAGCCCGATCCGCGGCGAGACCTTCGTCACCCGCAAGATCTCGCGCGCCGTCGCCGCCATCGAACTGGGCCTGCAGGACCGCCTCTATCTCGGCAATCTCGACTCCCGCCGCGATTGGGGCCACGCCCGCGACTACGTCGAAGGCATGTGGCAAATGCTCCAGCAGGACGCCCCGGGCGACTACGTGCTCGCCACCGGCGAGAGCCATTCGGTCCGCGAGTTCGTCGAGCGCGCCTTCGCCGAGGTCGGGCGCAGCGTCGAGTGGCGCGGCCGGGGGAAGGACGAACGGGGCTATGACGCGGCGAGCGGCGCCCTCTTGGTCGAGATCGACAACCGCTACCACCGCCCGGCCGAGATCGACCATCTGGTCGGCAACCCCGCCAAGGCGCGCAAGGTCCTCGGCTGGCGCCACAAGACGTCGTTCGAGGCGCTGGTGCGCGAGATGGTGGCGGGCGACCTCGAGGCGGTGAAGCGCGAAAGCGAGCGGCTGAACCGCCATGACTGAGGCCGCCTATCCGCTCGGCGGCCGCCGGGTCTGGGTGGCGGGGCACCGGGGCATGGTGGGCTCCGCGGTGGTCCGGCGCCTGGCGCGCGAGGACTGCGAGGTCCTGACCGTCGATCGCGCCCAAGTCGACCTGCGGCGCCAAGGCGAGGTGGCGGCCTGGCTGGCCGAGGCGCGGCCGCAGGCGGTCGTGCTGGCGGCCGCCACGGTCGGCGGCATCCTGGCCAACGACACCCGGCCCGCCGAGTTCATCTACGACAACCTGGCGATCGAGGCCAACGTGATCCACGGCGCCTGGCGGAGCGGGGTGGAGAAGCTGCTGTTTCTCGGCTCCTCCTGCATCTATCCGCGCGACGCGGGCCAGCCGATGGCCGAGGAGGCCCTGCTGACCGGCCCCCTGGAGCCGACCAACCAGTGGTACGCCGTCGCCAAGATCGCCGGCCTGAAAATGTGCCAGGCCTACCGGCGCCAGCATGGCTGCGACTTCGTCAGCGCCATGCCGACCAACGTCTATGGACCGGGCGACAACTTCGATCTCGCCTCGAGCCACGTCGTCGCCGCCCTCCTCCGCAAGGCGCACGAGGCCCGCATGGCCGGCGACGACGCGCTCACGGTCTGGGGCTCGGGACGCCCGCGCCGCGAGTTTCTCTACGTCGACGACCTGGCGGACGGCCTCGTGTTCCTCTTGAAGACCTATTCCGGGGAGTCGCCGGTCAACGTCGGGACCGGCGAAGACATCGCGATCGCCGACCTGGCCGCCCTGATCGCCGAGGTGGTGGGCTTCGACGGCGCGCTCAAGTTCGACCCGGACAAGCCCGACGGCTCGCCGCGCAAGCTGCTCGACGTCTCGCGGCTCAGGTCGCTCGGCTGGTCGGCGTCGACCGGCCTGCGCGACGGCCTCGCCGCCACCTATCGCTGGTACCGCGAGCGCGCCGCGGCCTGAGCGGCGACGCGGCCGCCTCTCAGGCGATTGTTTTCCGGAAGTATTCGATCGTCCGGTCGAGCCCGCTGTCCGGCGGCACGCTCGGCTGCCAGCCCAGCTCGTTCTTCGCCAGCGAGATGTCCGGCTGGCGCTGCTTGGGATCGTCGGCGGGCAGCGGCTTGAACGCGATCTCGGAGCGCGAGCCGGTCTTCGCCAGGATCAGCTCGGCGATCTCCAGGATCGTGTTCTCCGACGGATTGCCCAGGTTGACCGGTCCGGTGACGCTGTCGGGCGCCTCCATAAGAGCGATCAGGCCCTCGATCAGGTCGCTGACGTAGCAGAAGGACCGGGTCTGGCTGCCGTCGCCGTAAACCGTGATCGGCTGATCCCGCAAGGCCTGGACGATGAAGTTGGAGACCACCCGGCCGTCGTTGGGGTGCATGCGCGGCCCGTAGGTGTTGAAGATGCGCGCGACCCGGATCGCGAGCCCGTGCTGGCGATGGTAGTCGAAGAACAGCGTCTCGGCGCACCGCTTGCCCTCGTCGTAGCAGGAGCGCGGCCCGATCGGGTTGACGTTGCCCCAATAGACCTCGGTCTGCGGATGGACGGAGGGATCGCCATAGACCTCGCTGGTGGAGGCTTGCAGGATGCGCGCCTTCACGCGCTTGGCCAAGCCCAGCATGTTGATGGCGCCGTGCACGCAGGTCTTGGTCGTCTGCACCGGGTCGAACTGATAGTGGATCGGCGAGGCCGGGCAGGCCAGGTTGTAGATCTCGTCGACCTCGACATAGAGCGGGAAGGTGATGTCGTGGCGCATCAGCTCGAAATAGGGGTTGTCGAGAAGGTGCAGCACGTTCTGCTTCGTGCCGGTGAACAAGTTGTCGACGCACAGCACGTCGCGCCCCAGTTCCAGGAGCCGTTCGCAGAGATGGGAGCCGAGAAATCCGGCGCCGCCCGTAACCAATACTCTCTTCCTCAAAACACAGACCTCCAAAATGCGGGATCAAAAATGCGGCCCTCGGGACCGGCGCTCAGATCATAGGCCGCGGACGCCCGAGGCTCACTGATTTTATTGGCATTGGGCGGCCCGGGCGATGGGCGGCCACGCTCGAAAACGCGGCCGGGCGCACTTTTCCGTGATCTGTGGCGGGCGTCACTTCACTGGACCCCGCGGGGCCCCAAGTCTCTTGGTGGGCGCGGCGCGCGGGGCTCCGCCGCCGCCCAGTCCGTCACCAGGAGGCGAAGCATGCGCGTGAAGTCGGCGACGGCCCTCCTCTCGATGCTCACGGCCGGCGTGTTGACGCTGTCCTTGGCGCTCGCCACCCTCGCCACCGCGGCCTACGCCCGCGACGGCGATTGGGCCGATCGGCAGAAGAAGCACAAGCGCTGGCAACAGACCGAGACGGACCAGAACCCGAAACCCAAGGACGGCAAAGACGAGCGCTAATACAAGGCAGGCGATTCGCTCTGCAGGCGAAGCCGAGCGAACGACGAGGCCGGCGCGGCGGGCCACGCCGGAAGGGATGGAGTCGCGCCGCCGGCGGCGCTAGGCTTCGGGCGTAGCGGCAAAGAGGGGGATGTCATGACGCGACCGGCGCCGAGGGGGATTTTCACCGTTGTCTTGAGCCTGATGCTTGTCATCGCCGGGCGCGGCTTGGCGAGCGAGCTGCCGACGCCCGCCGGCCCCGTGCTGCTCACCATTGCCGGCGAGGTCGGCGCCACCAATCGGGGGCCGTCTGTTCCCGCCGTCGACGCCTTCCTCGCCTATCACGAGATCAGCTTCCCGGCCGCCGCCGAGTTCGACCGCGCCATGCTGGAGGGCCTGGGCACCCACGAGGTCGAGCTGAGCTACAAGGACTGGCCCAAGGCCTACCGCTTCGCCGGGCCGCGCCTGGCCGACGTCTTGGCCGCCGCGGGGGTCGAAGGGCGCGACATCACGGCGACCGCCCTCGACGGCTTCGCGGCGGAAATCTCGGCCGAGGACCTCGCCGCCCACGACTGGATCGTCGCCCTCGAGGTCGACGGCCGGCCGCTCGGCATCGGCCAGGCCGGCCCCTTGTGGATCGTCTACGCCGTGCCCGGCGGGGCCGCGAGCGAGGCGGACGAGCAGCGCTGGCCCTGGGCGGTCTTCTTCATCGAGGTGCAATAGCTCGCAGCCGGCCGCTGCTAAGCGGCCGCGGCCCAGGCCACCCAGGCCACCCAGGCCACCCGGGCCACCCCGGCCATAGGTGTTGTTCTTTGCCCTTCGCCTCCCGTAAGACTCCTGCCTGCGAGGTGCGGCGAGGGAGGCCCGGATGGCGCGAGACCCCCGATACGATATCCTGTTCGAGCCGGTCGAGATCGGGCCGGTCACCGCCAAGAACCGTTTCTACCAGGTGCCCCACTGCAACGGCATGGGCTACCGCGACCCGAGCGCCATGGCCCGCCTGCGCGGCGTCAAGGCGGAGGGCGGCTGGGGCGTGGTCTGCACCGAGCAGGTCGAGTTCCACCACACCTCGGAGATCACCCCCTTCGTCGAGCTGCGCCTATGGGACGAGCGCGACATCCCGGCGCTCGCCCGCATGGCCGAGGCGGTCCACGCGCACGGCGCACTGGCCGGCATCGAGCTGGCCTACAACGGCATGAACGGCCCCAACTTCTACAGCCGCGAGGTGCCGCTCGGCCCGGCACACCTGCCGATCGCCACCTTCACCTACGACCCGGTCCAGGCCCGGGCCATGGACAAGCAGGACATCGCGAACCTGCGCCGCTGGCACCGGCAGGCGGCCTTGCGCGCCCGCACGGCCGGCTTCGACATCGTCTACGTCTACGCCGCCCACGGCCTGGGCGGTCTCAACTACTTCCTGTCGCGGCGCCACAACACCCGCAGCGACGAGTACGGCGGCAGCCTGGAGAACCGCATCCGCCTGATCCGCGAGATCGTCGAGGACACCAAGGAGGCGGTCGGCGACACCTCGGCAGTCGCGGTGCGCTTCACCGTCGACGAGCTCCTGGGCGAGGCGGGCCTGCACAAGGAAGAGGCGCACGAGATGATCGCCCTGATGGCCGAGCTGCCGGACCTCTGGGACCTGGTGCTGGCCGGCTGGGAGAACGATTCCCAGACCTCGCGCTTCGGCGAAGAGGGCCTGCAGGAGCCCTTCGTCGCCGGCGTCAAGAAGCTGACCAGCAAGCCGGTGGTCGGCGTCGGCTGGTTCACCTCGCCCGACGCCATGGTCTCCCAGATCAGGCGCGGCATCCTCGATCTGATCGGCGCGGCGCGCCCCTCGATCGCCGATCCCTTCCTGCCGAAGAAGATCGAGGAGGGCCGGCTCGAGGAGATCCGCGAGTGCATCGGCTGCAACATCTGCGTCAGCGGCGACATGACCATGTCGCCGATCCGCTGCACCCAGAACCCGACCATGGGCGAGGAGTGGCGCAAGGACTGGCACCCCGAGCGGATCCCGGCCAAGGGCTCGGACGACAAGGTTCTGGTGGTCGGCGCCGGGCCGGCCGGCATGGAGTGCGCCCGGGCGCTCGGCCAGCGCGGCTACGACGTGGTGCTGGCCGAGGCCGGCACCGCGCGCGGCGGCCGGGTGGCGCGCGAGGCCGCGCTGCCGGGGCTCGGCGCCTGGATCCGGGTCAAGGACCACCGCGAGCAGCAGCTCCAGGTCATGGCCAACGTCGAGAGCTATTTCGACAGCGCGCTCACCGCCGATGACGTGATCGCCTTCGGCTTCGCCCACGTCGCCGTGGCGACCGGCGCCGCCTGGCGGCGCGACGGCGTCGCCCGCACCCTCCTGGCGCCGATCCCGGTCGCCGAGCGGGCGGAGGTGCTGACGCCGGACGACCTCATGGCGGGCAAGCGCCCGGCCGGCAAGCGCGTCGTGCTCTACGACGACGACCATTACTACATGGGCGCCGTGCTGGCCGAGCTGCTGGCGCGGGAGAACTACGCGGTGAGCCTGGTGACCCCGGCGGCCGAGGTCTCGAGCTGGACCTCCAACACCCTCGAGCAGGGCTTCGTCCAGAAACGCATGCTCGAGCTGGGCGTGACGCTGCGGCCGCACCACAGCGTCGCCGCCATGCGGGCCGACGCCGCCGTCGCGGCCTGCGTCTTCACCGGGCGCAAGAGCGAGATCGAGGCCGACTCCCTGCTACTGGTGACCGCCCGCCTGCCGAACGACCAGCTCTACCTCGACCTCAAGGCGCGCGAGTGCGAGTGGGCCGAGGCCGGCATCAAGTCGGTGAAGGTGATCGGCGACGCCTGCGCGCCCGGGCCGATCGCCTACGCGGTCTACGCCGGCCACCGCTACGCCCGGGAGCTGGACGCGCCCGAGATCGGCGACGCCGTGCCGTTCAAAAGGGAGCTGCCCGAGCTGGCGGCGTTCTGATAGCCTGCCGTCAGACATGACAGGGAGGAGACGTGATGAGCAGTTCCCCCGTTCGCTTGCTGTCCGAGGGCGACCCGAAGGCCGGCATGGCGCCATCGCACCTGACGGACCCCGCGAGGTCGACGACCCGAAGGAACTGAGCCACACCTTCTTCACCAACGCCGCGGGCAACGTGACCGCCGGCGTCTGGGAGTGCTCGCCCTGCAAGGAGGAGATCGCGCGCTACGGCGTCGACGAGCTGTGCACGGTGCTGAGCGGCTCGGTGACCGTGACCGGCGCGGACGGGGTCGCCCACACCTTCGGCCCCGGCGACAGCTTCGTCATGCCCCAGGACTTCAAGGGCACCTGGCACATCACCGAGACGCTTCGGAAGTTCTGGATGATCGTCGAGCCGCCGAAGGAAGCCTGAGGCGGCGCCCCCTCCGCTCGCATCTCACGCGCTCAGGCGTTCGATCAGCCGCGCCATGAAGCGCTCGCAGAGCGCCACCTGGTCGAGCGCGATCCATTCGTCGGGCTTGTGGGCCTGGGCGATCTCGCCGGGCCCGCAGACCACCGTCGCAATGCCGGCGGTCTGCTGGAACAGCCCGCCCTCGGTGCCGAAGCTCACCTTGCCGTGCTGGTTGGCGCCGGCCAGCGACTTGACGAAGGCGACGGCCTCGTCGTCCGGGTCGCTCGCCAGGCCGGGATAGCCGAACAACGGCTCGATGGCGATGCCGCTCGCCTCGGAGACCCGCTTCATCTCCGGCTCCAGCTCGTCCCGAGCGAAGCGGGTCAGCGCGTCGACGAGCGGCGCCGGGTCGTCCTCCGGCAGGTGGCGGATCTCGAAATCGAAGACGCAGCCGTCCGGCACGATGTTGAGCGCCGTGCCGCCCTCGATCCGGCCGGTGTTGATGGTGGAGAACGGCACGCCGTAGGCGTCGTCGCGGCGGCCCCCCTCGGCCTGCCGGCGGGCGAGGTGGCGCAGGAAGACCGCCAGCTCGGCGGCGACGTCGATGGCGTTCACCCCCTGCGGCGCCAGGCTCGAATGGCATGCCAGGCCGCGCACGCGGACCCGGTAGGCCTGCTTGCCCTTGTGGGCGACGACCACCCGCATGCCCGTGGGCTCGCCGATGATGCACAGGGCGGGCTTC
>JAWWCG010000100.1:0-9275 GCA_033720555.1 Kiloniellales bacterium
CCGACGACGGCCTGAGCGCCCTGATGGCCGCCGCCGGGCGCAACAACCTGGCGGCGGTGGAGCTTCTGCTGGAGGCCGGCGCCGCGCCCGCGGCGGCCGACACGCTGGGCGGCACCGCCCTGCACCGGGCGGCGGAGGCCGGGCATCTGGCGGTCGCCCGGCGCCTGCTCGCCGCCGGCGCGGATCCCGACGCCCGGGCCGGGAAGGGCGAGACGCCGCTCGGCCGCGCCATCCTCTCCGGCCACCCGGAGATGGCGGTCCTGCTGCTCGACGCCGGCGCCGCCATCGACCAGCCTGGGCGCGACGGCTATCTGCCGCTGCACCAGGCGGCGCGGGCCGGCTACCGCGGGATCCTGCTGCTGCTGCTCGAGCGTGGCGCCGATCCCAACGCCGCCGCGTCGGAGAGCGGCGTCACGGCGCTTATGTTGGCCGCCAACCGCGGCTATGCCGACAGCGTGCGCAGCCTGCTCGCCGCCGGCGCCGACGTGAACGCCCGCGCGGCCGACGGCTGGACCGCCCTGGCAGCGGCCGAGATGATCGGCGACCAGGCGGTCCTGGCGATCCTCCGCGACGCCGGCGCGACGCCGTAGCCACGCGGCCGGCCGCTAAAGGCGGACGCTGTCGCTCGAGTAGACCTTGGCCGAGGACGCGCCCAGGGCGTTGAGGGCGAAGTGGGCGCCCACCGCGATCACGATGGCGGCGGCACAGCCGGCGAGAAAGGCTTTCATGTCATGGCATCCCCGACGTTGAAGGTTCGGAGCTTCCGCTCGTCTCGACCGCCGACGAAGGCTCGGCGGCGCCCCCTTGGCCCGGCACGGGCTCGCCGGCCCCGGCGCCGGTGACCCGTTTCAGGAAGGCAATCAGCTCGGCCCGGTCCGCCGGGTCCGGCATGCGCTGCAAGGGCATCTTGGAGCCCGGCACGTAGTCCGCCGGCCCCTGGGCGAACAGCGCGTCGATGGTTTGCTCGTTCCACACCAGGTCGCTGTCCTCCAGGACCTTGGAATAGCGGTAGCCGGAGACCTCGCCGAACGGCCGGCCGAACAGGCCGTAGAGGCTCGGGCCGGCCTTGTGGCCGCCGTCGACGGTCAAGGTATGGCAGGCGCTGCACTTGCGGAACAACTGGGCGCCGCGGCTGCCGTCGTCCCAGGTCGGCGCGTGCCAGACGCCGTCGGCGCCCTCGCCGATCTCGCGCGCGCTGGCCAGATCCCAGACCCGCAGGACCTCGTCGGACCCGGCGGAGACCAAGCGGCTGCCGCCGGGCGTAAAACGCAGCGCCCAGACCGGGTCGAAGTGCCCCTCCAGCACGGCGAGGCTATCGCCGGTCTCGAGGTCCCACAGGCGTATCGTACCGTCGAGGCCGGCCGACGCGAGCCTGGCGCCGTCGGGCGAGACCGCCACGCCGAGGACCGGGCCGGCGTGACCGCGCAGCTCGTGCAGGGCCTCGCCGGTCTCGCGGTCCCACACCCGCACGGTCTCGTCGCCGCTGGCCGAGACCAGGCGCGCGCCGTCGGGCGTGAAGCCCAGCGCGTTGACGCCCAGCTCGTGGCCGCTCAGGGTGGCGATCGGCGTGCCGTCCGCCACTCGCCAAAGCCTGATCGTCGTGTCGTAGCTGGCGCTCGCGACCGCCTCGCCGTCCGGCGAGAAGGCGACCGCGTTGACGTTGTCTTCGTGGCCCTCGAGGGTGCGCAGCAGGCTCCCCTCCTCCAGGTCCCAGATCCGCACCGTGCGGTCCCAGCCGGCCGAGGCCGCGAGCTTGCCGTCCGGCGAGACGGCGACGCCGGCCACCTTGCCCTGATGGCCGGTCAAGGTGTGCAGCGTCGCCCCGCTCTCCAGGTCCCAGAGCCGCAGGCTGCCGTCGTCGCTGGCCGAGACGGCGCGCGTGCCGTCGGGCAGGATGGCGACGCCGTTGACTGCCCCCTCGTGGGCGTCGAAGCTCCGCACCTCGCGCTGTTGGTCGAGGTCCCAGAGGATGACCGAATAGTCGAAGCTGGCGCTGACGACGCGGTGGCCGTCGGGACTGACGTCGAGCCCTTTGACGGCGCCGCCGTGGCCGGTCAACTGGGCCCCGGCGGCGGTCGACCACAGCAGCCACAGCAGCCCGGCGACGGCCGCGATCCAGGCGGTGCCGCTTTCGACGGCGTGCCTCATGGCATCGGCTCACGGTAAGGCAATGCTACCATCGCGCACGGTCTTGCCCAGGCTGTCGACCAAGGATTCAACCATCTGAGCCACGTAGGGTTCCACGCGGTCCCGCTCGGCCTCGACGACGGCGCGGCCGTCCCAGACGACCTCCCCGAGGGTGCGCTCCCGCAAGGCGGCGTGGATCTCGAAGGTGGTGGCGCCCCGGCCGCCGCCGCCCGAATGACGGCCGCCCAGGATGCTGTCCTGGGACGACGACCAGATGTTCATCTCGATGCGGGTGTCGTCCTGGTCCGAGCTCAGGCGGCCGAGATTGCCCTCGGCGCCGCCGGCGCCGGGCGTTCGCACCTCGCTGGTGAGCTCCAGCTCGAACGGCGCGTCCGGCCTGAGCTTGTGCTTCGCCTTTTCCAGCGCGGCCGCCATCTCGTCGCGGATCTTGAGGTCGAGATCGGAATCGTCGAACAGCGTGATCGACAGGCTCAGGGGATCCGGCACCTCGCGATAGGAGACCGCATTGAGCGCACCGCCCGCCGGCACGCCCTGGGCCCACGCCGACTGAATCGCGCCGGGTATCAAGAACAGGCCGATCACGATCACTCCCGCACGCCACATGCTCGTCTCACGCTTTCGTGCCGGTCCTCGCCCTGGCCGTCGCCTCGCGGCCGGGGATCGGCGCGCGGCCCGGCCCCGCCCCGCCGGCGCTTCGCTCACTCGGCCGGCTGGGCGGCGCCGGAGTGCGGCTCGTCCGGATCGGGAAGCGGCTCGCCCTTGAGCTCCGCGACCCAGACGTTGTGGTGCTCGCGCGCCCAGTTCTCGTCGACCTTGCCGGAGCCCATGGCGGCGAAGGCGCCCTCCATGCCCAGGGTGCCGATATAGATGTGGGCCAGGATGATGGCGATCATGATCAGCCCGACGACACCGTGCCAGACCTGGGAGAGCTGCATCTCCTCCATCGCCGTGACCTCGGTCGGCAGCCTGAAGCCGAGCACGTTGAGCGCCTGGAAGGTCGGCTCGAACAGGGCGAGCTGGAACGGGAACAGCAGCGAAATGCCGGAAAGCGACAACGACACGCCGCCCAGGACCACCGCCCAGAAGATCAACTTCTGGCCGGCGTTGAACTTGCGCGACGGCGGGTGGCTGCCCTTGGAGAACAGGCCGCCGCCCTCGGCGATCCAGTAGAGGTCGTACCTGTTCGGCAGGTTGTGCCCCACCCAGAGGACGAACATGAGGACCACGCCGGCCATGAAGCCGAAGGCCATGTAATCGTGCGCGTATTTGCCGCCCAGGGTGATCGCGGCGAAAATGTCCGGGCCGAGCACCGGCAGCAGGACGTGCTTGCCGTAGAGCATGTTGAGGCCGGTCAGGGCGAGGACGATGAAGCAGACCGCGGTCAGCCAGTGGGCGAAGCGCTCGATCCCGTTGAACCGCTCGATGGTCGTGCCGCTCATCCCGCGCTCGACCCTCACGCGCCCGCGGATCGCGAAAAACAGCGCCAGCAGCGCCAACATGCCCACGACGATCCAGATGCCGGCGACCGTCACCGGGCCGTTGCGCCAGGCACGCCAGTTGTCGCCCTCGGACTGCACCAGGACGCCCGCCTGCTTGTCGGGAATCGAGACGCTGCCCTGGACCCCCTGGCGGACCGCCCGCCAGATTTCCGAATCGCTGGTGTTGCCCAAGGACTCGCCGGGCACGTTGCCGGTGGTCGGCATCGCCGGCTCGACGCTGCGATCGTTGGTCTGCGCCCAGGCGCCGCCGCCCGACACGGACGGCGCGCCAAGGGCGAGCGCCGCCGCGACCAGGCTCAGGATGACGAAGCGCGCCCAGCGCGCGGTCCACTTGGTCTTGGCTCTGTCCATTCTAGACCTCCGAACCCCAGGAGCCTCTTGCCTTGATGACTCTATGCCTCGAGACGCCACCTTCGGCGACCCGGCCCTTGGCGACCCAGCCCCTGGCGGCTCTCTGGGGGCTGCTCGCACCCGGGCCATTGCCGCGGCCGTCCGACAGCGCGGCGACCGCCCTTAGCTGCCGCCCTGCAAGGTGGCGCGCTGGCGCAACTCGTCGAGCTGTTCGGCGCTCAAATCGCTGTCGGGTTGGCCGAGATAGGTGCCCTTCTCGTAGCGCAGCACCCGACCCTGCTCCGCCTCGTCGCACGCCGCCAGCGCGGCGCCGGCGAAGACGAGGGCGAGGCTGAGCGCCCAGATTCGCTTTGCCATGAGACTCTTCATCACTCCCTCTGAACCGCAAGGTGACGAGGCTCCGAGGCGCGGGCCATCGCAGTCTTCCTTCTAAGCGGCGCCGCGGCCGTCGATCAAGCCCGCAGTTGCGCGCGACTGGCCGATCGGCCTCTCCGAGGCGCCTGGCTTCGCCGCCACAAGGAGCCGCCGGGCGGGCGCGCCGCCCGTCTCGAGCCCTTGCGAAGTGGGGGTGGCGATCGCTCGCCACCCCCAATCCTTGGCCATTGCGCGCGGAACGGCGCGATCCGGTCAGGAACCCGACTTCTGCTGATAAGCCGTGCCCCAACCCCAGGCGCCCGACCCGAAGCCGCGGGCGACCACCCGCTCCCGGTAGATGTCGGACACCACGTCGCCGTCGCCGCCGAGCAGGGCCTTGGTCGAGCACATCTCGGCGCACAGCGGCAGCTTTCCTTCGGCCAGGCGATTGCGCCCGTACTTCTGGAATTCGGCCGAGGAGAAGTCCTCCTCCGGGCCGCCGGCGCAGAAGGTGCACTTGTCCATCTTGCCCCGGCTGCCGAAGTTGCCGGCTTGCGGATACTGCGGCGCCCCGAAGGGGCAGGCGTAGAAGCAGTAGCCGCAACCGATGCACAGGTCCTTCGAGTGCAGCACCACGCCTTCCTCGGTCTCGTAGATGCAATCGACCGGACAGACCGCGATGCAGGGCGCGTCCGAACAATGCATGCAGGCGACCGAGATCGACCGCTCGCCGGGCTTGCCGTCGTTGATGGTGACGACCCGCCGACGATTAATGCCCCAGGGGACCTCGTTCTCGTTCTTGCACGCGACGACACAGGCGTTGCACTCGATACAGCGCTCCGCGTCACAGAGGAATTTCATTCGTGCCATAGCTCAGGTCCTCCTTACGCGGGTTCAAAGCGACACAGGCTACACTTGGTTTCCTGCATGTTGGTCACCGAGTCGTAGCCGTAGGTCATGGCCGTGTTGGCCGCCTCGCCAATGACATAGGGATCGGCCCCCGCCGGATACTTGTGGCGACGGTCCTCGCCCTGGAAGACGCCCGCGAAGTGCATCGGCATGAACGCGACGCCGCGCGCCACCCGCTCGGTCACCATGGCCTTCACACGGACCTTGGCGCCCTCGGGGGTGTAGAGCCAGATCATGTCGCCGTCCTTGATGCCGGCGGAATTGGCATCGAAGGGATTGATCTCGGCGAACATGTCCTGCTGCAGCTCCGCCAACCACGGATTGGCGCGGGTCTCGTCGCCGCCGCCCTCGTATTCCACGAGGCGACCCGTCGTCAGGATGATCGGGTACTCGCCCGTGAAATCCTGCTTCTGGATCGATTCGTAGAGGGTCGGCAGCCGGTACATCTGCCGATCCGTGTAGGTCGGATAGTCCTCCACGAGATCGCGCCGCGAGGTGTAGAGCGGCTCGCGGTGGAGCGGCACCGGATCCGGGAAGGTCCACACGACCGCCCGCGCCTTGGCGTTGCCGAAGGGCGCGCAGCCGTGCTTGATGGCGACCCGCTGGATACCGCCCGAAAGGTCGGTCTTCCAGTTGGTCTTCTCGCCGGCCACCGCCTCGATGGCGGCGCGCTCCTCGTCGGTGAGATCGGAATCCCAGCCGAGCTGCTGGAGCATCGCCATGGTGAACTCCGGATAGCCGTCCTGGATCTCCGAGCCCACGGGGTAGCTGCCTTCGGCGAGCAGATTGCCGCCGCCGGACTCGGCCGGCGCCTCGACGCCGAAGCGAGCGCGGAAGCAGAGGCCGCCCTCGGCGACCGGCTTCGAGGTGTCATAGAGCAGCGGGGTGCCCGGATGACCCATCTCCGCCGTTCCCCAGCACGGCCACGGCAGACCGTAGAAGTCGCCGTCGGCCGGCCCGCCGACCGCCTGCAGCGTGGTGCGGTCGAAGGTGTGCTGGTTCTCCATGTGGGCCCGCATGCGCTCCGGCGACTGGCCGGTGTAGCCGATGGTCCACATGCCGCCGTTGAACTCGCGGGTGATGTCCTCGATCAAGGGCACGTTGTTCTCGACCTTGATCTTCTTGAACATCTCGTCCGCGTAGCCGAACTTCTGCGCGAAGAGATACATGATCTCGTGATCGCGCTTGGCCTCGAAGATCGGCGGCACCACCTCCTCGCGCCATTGCAGCGAGCGGTTGGAGGCGGTCACCGAGCCGTAGCCCTCGAAGGGCGTGGCGGCCGGCAACAGATAGGTCGCCTCCGTGCGGTCGTGCATGACCGCGGTGGCGGTCGGCACCGGGTCGATGACGACGAGCAGGTCGAGCTTCTCCATCGCCGTCTTCATCTCGACGCCGCGGACCTGCGAGTTCGGCGCATGTCCCCAGAACACCATGGCCCGGAGGTTGTCCGGCTGATCCATGTTCTCCTTGGCTTCGAGCACGCCGTCGATCCAGCGCGACACCGGAATGCCGGCCGTCTCCATCAGCTCCTGGCTGGCGAAACGCCCGAGCATGTAGTCGTAGTCGACGTCCCAGACCCGCGACCAGTGCTTCCAGGCGCCGGTGGACAGGCCGTAGTAGCCCGGCAGCGAGTGCGACAGCACGCACATGTCGGTCGCGCCCTGGACGTTGTCGTGGCCGCGGAAGATGTTGGCGCCGCCGCCCGACGTGCCGATCACGCCCAGAGCCAGGCCCAGCACGCAATAGGCCCGGGTGTTGTTGTTGCCGTTGGTGTGCTGGGTGCCGCCCATGCACCAGATGATGGTGAACGGCCGGTTGTTGGCCAGCGTCCGCGCCACCCGGCGCAGCTGCGAGCCCGGCACGCCGGTGACCCGTTCGGTCTCCTCCGGCGTCCATTTCGCGACCTCGGCGCGGATTTGGTCCATGCCCCAGACGCGCTGGCGGATGTATTCCTTGTCCTCCCAGCCGTTCTCGAACACGTGCCACAAGATGCCCCAGATCAGCCCCACGTCGGTGCCCGGGCGGAACCGCACGTATTCGTCGGCGTGGGCGGCCGTCCGCGTGAAGCGGGGGTCGCACACGATAAACGGCGCGTTGTTCTGCTCCTTGGCCTTCAGCATGTGCTGCAGGGCCACCGGATGGGCCTCGGCCGGATTGCCGCCGATCTCGAAGATCGCGCGCGAATTGTGAATGTCGTTGTACGAATTCGTCATCGCGCCGTAGCCCCAGGTGTTGGCGACACCCGCGACCGTCGTCGAGTGGCAGATCCGCGCCTGGTGGTCACCGTTGTTGGAGCCCCAGAAGGCGTAGAACTTGCGGAACAGGTAGGCCTGCTCGTTGCTGTGCTTGGCGGAGCCCAGCCAGTAGACCGAATCGGGACCGGACTGCTCGCGAAGCTCGAGCATCTTGTCGCCGATCTCGTTGATCGCCTGATCCCAGCCGATCTTGGTCCACTTACCGCCTTCCAGCTTGACCGGATATTTCAGGCGGCGCTCGCCGTGGGTGACTTCGCGCACCGCGGCCCCTTTGGCGCAGTGCGCGCCGAGATTGAAGGGGCTGTCCCAACCCGGTTCCTGGCCGACCCAGACGCCGTCCTGCACTTCCGCCATGACGGTGCAGCCGACCGAACAGTGGGTGCAGACGGACTTGATCGTCTCCACGTTGCCGCCGCTCGTCTCGGCCGCGGCGGCCTTCTCCACCATTCCGAAGGCGCCCGAGGCGGCAAGCGCCGCACCGCCCGCGGTCAAGCCGGACCGCTTGAGGAACGTGCGGCGATCGATCGCACTGCCGACGACGCCGGTCAAAGCCCGGGACAAACGGGGGCCATTGGCCGCCCCATTCGTCTTCTTGGTTAGCATTGACCTCTCCTTTACGTTCGCAGTTAGGGCCGCCCGATTAGAACCGGGCGAGCTCGTAATATTTCTTCACGTGGGCGGTTTCCTGATACCCGCGGCCGCTCGCGCCGCTTCCGGTGGTCTCCGCCGCCTGCGTCTGCTCGGCGGCGAGCCCGACCGCAGCGGCCCCCACGGCGCCGGCACCAAGGCCCGCTTTCTTGAAGAAGTCACGACGGCCGATCGCCGCCTTTTCGTTCTTCTCGCTCATCTGCTCACCTTCCTTCCCTGGTGAACTCTCGACGGGGCTGCACTGTGCCTAGAAGACCCGCCCCCGGCCTCGGTTGCTTGGCGTGACGCTAGGCCGTCATCTCGAACGCCTCGGCCTCGATCGCCACGAACTGGCGCGCGACGCGACCGACCGACCGATAGAAGTCGGCGGCCTCGGCCGATTCCAAATCCTCGAAGAAACGCGGCGCCCACGAGCCGATGTGCGCGGCGAAGAACTGACGCTGCGTCGCCAGCTCGGCCGGCTGGCCGAAGGCGCCGGTGATCAATCCGCTCATCATCTCCATCAGCGCCGCGATGTGGTCCTCGGGCTCGTGCACGCCCTCGGCGCGCGCGATCCCCAGCCGGCGCATGTCCCCGCGCAGCCGCGCCAAGGGCTTCTCGTAGAGAAAGCCGGCCAGATAGTAGGAGCCGTAAGGCAGCAGCTCGCCGCGGCCGACGCCGACGAAGAGATCGAAGTATTCCTGCTCGAGCGTCTTGTCGAGCGCCTGCTCGCCTGCGTCGCCCGTCTCGGGCGCGCGCGCCAGCGCCGTTCGCGCCGCCGCCGCCAGCGCCTGCACGCCCTGCCCGAACTCGGTCTCGTCGCCGGCGAGGGCGGCGAGGCGCTCCAGCAACGCACGCTGCGGGGTGGCGCGCAAGACAGCGCCCAGCAGCCCATACCAATGGGCCCGCAGAACATCTTCATCCGCAATTGCCAGATTGGCCGCAGTCTGCGCCAAACTCGTTTTCCTCCCCGTCTCCACCAGCATACTCGACGGCTGCGCAAGGCGTGGCGAAAGCGATGTTCCGGCCCTGGCAGCTGTGTCTCGCCTGGAGACAGTAACCCTTGTTTTCCAAGGGGTTTTTTCTCTCTTCCGGAATTAGAGACGGTTTCTGCGCCGCTGTCAACTGGCGC
>JAWWCG010000101.1:0-9231 GCA_033720555.1 Kiloniellales bacterium
CAGCCAGGCGAAGAGCGCCGTCTCCAAGAGGGCAAGCCGCTCGGGCTGCGCCGCGAGCGCGGCCAGCGCCGCGCCGAAGCGCCGCGCCGCGCCGGCCAGCGCCGGGTCCTCGGCTCGCGTCGCCAGCGTCCGCATGGCGGCGGCCAGCTCCCGCGCCGCGGCAGGCTCGGGGGACGTCTCGGGGGACGGCTCGGGGGACGGCTCCGGCGAGGGCATCAGCAAGGGTGTCAGAAAGATCGCCATGTCCTCGATCACCAGCAGCTTTTCGTCCTGGTCGTCGGGGATCGCGCTCAGCAGGCTCTCGGCCGTTCCGACCTCGGCCAGCGCCTCGAGGCGCGGCGCGAGCCGGGCCGCTTGGTCCAGGTTCTCGACCAGCACCCCGGCGGCGTAGGGATCGATGTTGGGGTCGTCGAACAGATCCAGCAGGGTCGCCACCGAGGGTGAGTTCGGATCGCGCAGGTTCAAGGGATCGTCGTCGAAGCGGGCGAAGGGGACGGCCGCCGCCGCCGCCAGGCCGAGCGCCAGGGCCGCCAGCAGGACCGCGCGCGGCCGCCTGGCGAGGAACGCGTCGGCCCGCTGGGCGAGCCGCCCGACCCAGCCGGTCGCCCCGCCGGTCGCCCCGCCCCTGCCTGGCCTCCTCGCGCGCGGCTTCACGCCCGGCAGCAGGGTCAGCAGCGCCGGCAGCAGCGTCAGATTGCAGGCCAGGGCGATGAACATGCCGACGCCGGCGATCAGGCCGAGCTCGGCGAGGCCGCGATAGGCGGTCGGCAGGAACGAGAAGAAGCCGATCGCCGCCGCCAAGGCGGCCAGGGTCAGGGCGCCGCCGACACCCACCGCCGCCCGGCACAGGGCGGCGGCGCCGCCGTGGGCGCCGGCCAGGCCCTCCTGATAGCGCAAGGCGAAATGGATCCCGAAATCGACGCTGAGCCCGATGAACAGCACCGCGAAGGCAACCGATATGACGTTGAGCTGGCCGATCGCCAGGGCGGCGAAGCCGGCGGTCGCCAGCAGCCCGACGCCGAGGGTCGCGACCATGGCGACGATCAGCCACACCGAGCGCAGGCCGAGCGCAAGCAAGGCGACGACCAGCGCCAGGGAGACCAGCGACACCAGGCCCATGCTGTCGCGCAGGCTGCGCAGCTCGTCGTCCCGCATGGCCAGCTCGCCGGTCACGCGGACCTTCGGCTTGCCGAGCACCGGGTCGGCGAGCACCGGGTCGTCGAGCGTCGCGGCGGCGCGGTGGATCGCCTCGCTGGCGGCCTTGGCCGGCTGCAGGCTCTGGAAATCGAGCACCGGCCGGGCGATCAGGAACGCGCGGTGGGTGTCGCCCGCCGCCTCCGCGTCCCCGCTTTGCCCAGCCGCCAGCGCCCGCCACGACAGCGCCCTCAGGCGGCCCTCGGCGGCCGCCTCGGCGCTCGCCGCCATGGCGTCGAGGGCGGGGGCGAGCGCCGCTGCCGCCGCCTGCGAGGGCGCCTCCAGCACCGGCGCGAGCACCGCCGCCAGGCCGCCCAGCGAGGGGTCGGCCTTGAGGCTCGACAGCAGCGGCTGGATCTCGGCCAGCCGGTCGGCCAACGCCTGGAGCTCGGCGACCTCGAGGTAGAGCAGGCCGTTGCGGCGGAAGAAGGCCGCGCCCTCGGGATAGTCGACGTCGCGGATCACCTCGGGCCGGCCGCCGAGGTCCTCCGCCAGCCGGCCGGCCGCCGCCGCCGCCGCCTCCGCGCTCGCCGCTTCGACGACGACGGTGAGCGTCCGCTCGAGCTGCGGGAAGGCCGCCGTCATCGCCGCCTGGTCGCGGCGGTACGGCAGGTCCGGCGACAGCATGTCGGACAGGTTGGTGTCGATCGACAGCCGGGTCGCCGCCAGCGCGAGGCTCGCCGCCGCCACCAGGGCCGCCAGCACGACGACCGTCACGGCGCGCCGGCGCACCAGGATCATCCAGCGCAGCAGCGCCCGGCGCCCGGCCCGCTCGATACCGCTGAGCGACGCGCCGCGCGCGCCCGCGCCCCTCATCTCCAACCCGTCATCTCCAAGCGGTCATCTCCCCCTCGTCATGACCAAGGCGTCAGGCCCGACCCGCGCGCTCACTCGCTCGGCGGCGGACGCAGGCGGTCGAGCGGGCCGTGGAGCAGCGGCGCCACGCGGATCCACCAGCGCGGCCGCTCCGCCGCCAAGGCGGCGGCGGCGTCCTGCGCCGCCTGCCGGCCGGCGAACAGGCCGAAGCAGGTCGCCCCGCTGCCCGACATGCGCGCCAAGAGGACTCCGGGGCGGCGGCCGATCAGGCCCAGGGCCTCGCCCACCTCCGGCCTGAGCACGCGGGCCGGCGCCTCGAGATCGTTGCCGAGAGCGGCCAGCCGCGCCGCCAAGGCCTGGGCGTCCGCCAGGATCGAGGACCAGCGGCCGGGCGCGGAGAAGCCGCCGCGCCGCGCGGCGAACACCTCGGCCGTCGCCAGGGCAACGCCGGGATTGACCAGCACGAACCACGCCGGCGGCAGCGGCGGCGCCCGGCTCAGCCGCTCGCCGATCCCGGCGACGAAAACCGGCCGGCCGAAGAGGCACGCCGGCACGTCGGCGCCGAGGGCGAGGGCGAGGTCGTCGAGGGCGCGGCGCGGAACCCGGATCCGCCAGTGCTCGGCGAGCGCGTGCAGGACGGCGGCCGCGTCGGCCGAGCCGCCACCCAGGCCGGCCGCCGCCGGCAGGTTCTTCTCCAGGGCGATGCGCGCGCCGGCGGGTGGGCGCGACCAGGGAACCAGGGCCTCGGCGGCGCGCAGCGCGAGATTGTCCCGGTCCCGCGGCACCGCGGCGGCGAACGGACCGGAGACCTGGAGGTCCAGGCGCGCGGCCGGCGCGATCTCGATGGCGTCGCCGATCCCGGCGAAGACGACCAGGCTGTCGAGCTCGTGATAGCCGTCGGGGCGGCGGCCGGTGACGTGCAGGTAGAGGTTGATCTTGGCCCAGGCGCAGCGGCGCGCCGGCCCGCCGGCCGGCTCTACGCTGTCGGCGGCGTCGCTCACGCGATCAGATGTTCTCGGGTTGGGTGGTCAGGCCACTCTCGATCTTGGCATCGATCAGCGGCACCTGATCCGCCTCGGGCTCGAAGCTGAGCGCCCGCCGCCACTGGAAGCGGGCCTCCTGCTTGCGCTCGACGCGCCAATAGGCGTCGCCCAGGTGGTCGTTGATCACCGGGTCCTGCGGCCGCAGCTCCACCGCGCGCTCGAGATAGATCACGGCGTCCTCGTAGTTGCCGAGACGGAAATAGACCCAGCCCAGGGAGTCGACGATGTAGCCGTCGTTGGGCCGTAGCTCGACCGCGCGGACCAGCATCTGCTTGGCCTGGTCCAGGTTGACCTTCTGCTCAACCCAGGAATAGGCCAGGTAGTTCATCACGTAGGGCTGCTCGGGCTGCAGCTCCAGGGCCTTGAGGAAGTCGGCCTCGGCGCGCTGCCACTGGCCGTCGCGCTCCAGGGACATGCCGCGGAAATAGTACAGGCTCCAGTGATGCGGCTCGGACTTGGCGATCCGGCTCTCGGCCCGGTCGTAGGCCTCGGCGGCCGCGCCGAAGCGTTCCTGGGAACGCAGCAGGTTGCCGATGCGGTAGAGCGGCTCGAAGCTGTCCGGGCGGTCAGCGGCCAGAGCCTCCAGTTCCGCGACCGCCTCTTCGGTGCGCTCCATGCGGCCGAGCGCGTCGGCGACCCGCAGCCGGGCGGCCCAGGCCAGCCGCGCCGCGGGATCGATGCGCCGATAGGCCGCGATCGCCGCCTCGCCGCGATCCTGCGCCTCGAGGATCTCGCCGATCAGCAGGTGGGCAAGATCGAGATCGGGCTTCAGGCGCAGCGCCAGATGGGCGTGAATCAGCGCCATCTCGTCCGCCCGCTCCTGGCTCAGGATGCCGGCCAGATCGAACAGAACCTCCGCCCAGCCCTCCTGGTAGTCGCGCAGGATCGGCGCCGGCTTGCCGCCACCGCTATCCGCACCGGGGTTCAAGGAGACCAGCAGCGTCGTGTCCGGATTGGCCCGATAGTACTTGGCGTAGACCTCCCGGGCCGTGTCGAGGTCGCCCTGGCGCTCGAAGAAGTTTCCGGCCAGGAGGGCGAAACGCAGCGACGGCGTCTCCAATTGCCCGAGCAGGTCGCGATAGGCGCTCGCCGCCTGCTCGACGTCGCCGCCGACGTCGTAGATCAGCGCCTTGTGCATGAGATAGAGCGATTCGAAGCCCTCGCGCCCGTCGAGCGCGGCGAGCGCCGTCTGGGCCGCCTCGAGATCGCCGGCGCCGACCTCGAGCCAGGCGGTCAGCAGTGGCCGGTAGAGCACCGACAGGCCCCGCTCGGGCTGCGCGGCAAGGCGCGCCCGCGCCGCGTCCTGCTGCTGGCGCACCACATCGTCGACCGACAGCACCAGCAAGGCGATCGCGTTGGAGGCTTCCAGCTCCACCAGCCGGCGGGCGAGCTGCAGGCTGTCGGTGTGGCGTCCCTCGGCGGCGGTCAGGATGAAGGCCCGGCGCAGCAGATCGACGTTGTTCGGGTCGCTGTTCAGCGCCCGGATCATGAAGTCGGCCGCCGCCCCGTAGTCGTTGGTATGGGTGGCGACCAGGCCCGCCAGGTAGTCCCCGTAGGGCGAGGTTTTGAGGGGCAGCGCATCGCTCTGGCTCTCGGCCGCCGCCAAGAGGATGGCCGAGGCCGATCGCGCGGCCCCCGTCGCCGGCTGCTGGGCGTGCGGCTCCGTCGGCGCCGCGGGCGGGCGGTTGCAGCCGGCCGCGAGGAGTCCGGCCACGAGCAGGGCGGCGAGACGGGCGCCACGCCCGTACCTCGCTCGGATGTCACAACATCGGGTCAAACCGTGCTCCCATCGCGAGGGGCCGGGCCTGGGGGCGTCTCGCCCGGCGGGCGCGCCCGCGCGACTCCGGCCGCGCCGCTTGCCGTGTTGATGCCATAGATCCTGGTTCTTGGTCCATAGTCACATATTGGGGTAGTTCGGCCCGCCGCCACCCTCCGGCGTCACCCAGTTGATGTTCTGGGTCGGATCCTTGATGTCGCAGGTCTTGCAGTGGACGCAGTTCTGAGCGTTGATCTGCAGCCGCGGGTTCTTCCCGTCCTCGTCGCGCACGATCTCGTAGACCCCGGCCGGGCAATAGCGCTGCTCCGGCGCGTCGTAGAGCGCCAGATTGTGCTCGACCGCAACCGACTCGTTGCGCAACACCAGGTGGACCGGCTGATCTTCCTCGTGGTTGGTGTTCGAAATGTAAACCGAGGACAAGCGGTCGAACGTGAGCGTCCCGTCCGGCTTCGGATAGTCGATCTTGGGCATGCCGGCGGCCGGCTTCAGGCGGGTGTGGTCCTCGTGGGCATGGCGCAGGGTCCAGGGCGCCCGGCCGCCCAGCAGCTTGAGGTCGACGGCGCCGTAGGCGAGGCTCGGCAAGAGCCCCCAGCGGGCGAAGGCGGGGCGGAAATTGCGCGCCTTGTGCAGCTCCCGGTGGACCCAGGAGCCGCGGAACGCCGCCGGATAGGCCTTGAGGACGCCGTCGCCCTCGTCGCCGGTCTTGAGCGCCTCGAACACGGCTTCGGCGGCCAGCATGCCGGTCTTCATGGCGTTGTGGCTGCCCTTGATCTTGGGCACGTTGAGGAAGCCCGCCGAGCAGCCGATCAGCGCCCCGCCGGGAAACACCAGTTTGGGAATCGACTGCACGCCGCCCTCGTTGAGCGCGCGCGCGCCGTAGGACACCCGCTTGGCCCCCTCGAACATCGGCCGGATCGCGGGATGGGTCTTGAAACGCTGCATCTCGTGAAACGGCGAGAGATGCGGATTGCGGTAGTCGAGCCCGACCACGAAGCCGACCGCGGCCTGGTTGTTCTCCAGGTGATAGATGAACGAGCCGCCCCAGGTCCGGCCGTCCATCGGCCAGCCGGCGGTGTGGATCACGGTGCCCGCCTCGTGCTGGCTCGGGTCCAGGTCCCACAGCTCCTTGATGCCGATGCCGTAGGTTTGCGGGTCGCAGTCCTCGCGCAGGCTGAAGCGCTCGAAAAGCTGCTTGGTGAGCGAGCCGCGGCAGCCCTCGGCGAAGAAGGTGTACTTGGCCCGGAGCTCCATGCCGCGCTCGAAGCTGGGCTTGTGGCTGCCGTCCTTGGCGACGCCCATGTCGCCGGTGGCGACGCCGGTGATCCGGCCGCGCTCGTCGTTCAGCAGTTCCGCGGCGGCGAAGCCGGGATAGATCTCCGCCCCCAGGGCCTCGGCCTGTTCGGCCAGCCAGCGGCAGACGTTGCCGAGGGAGACGATGTAGTTGCCGTGGTTGTGCATCTGCGACGGCAGCGCCCAGATCGGCACGCCGAACGCCCGCTTTTCGCTCAGCAGGAGGAACTTCTCGGCGCCGACCGGGGTTTCCAGGGGCGCGCCCCGCGCCTGCCAGTCCGGCAACAGCTCGTTCAGGGCCCGCGGGTCCAGGACGGCGCCCGAGAGAATGTGCGCCCCCACCTCGGAGCCCTTCTCCAGCACGCAAACGGAGACCTCGTGGCCGGCCTCCGCGCTCAACTGGCGCAGCCGGATCGCCGCGGCAAGACCGGCCGGCCCGGCGCCGACGATCACCACGTCGAACTCCATGAACTCGCGTTCCATACGTCCCCTTTCCTTCGTATGCGCGCGCCGGGCGCGGCGGCGGCCCCGCCCGGCCAATTCGAGGTTCCCCGACGATGCCAGCGATCACAGCCATCCCGGCGATCCCGGCGATCCGGCCGGCTCGTCCGACCACGGGTATAGCGGACCGGCCAGCCGGAGGCCATGGCAAAGCGAGCGCCCCGGCGCCCGCCCTCGGCGGGCGCCGGGGCCATTTCCCGGCGGCGCCCGGCCGCTTTGGGATGGGCGCGACCGGCCGCCGGT
Organism: Kiloniellales bacterium; assembly: GCA_033720555.1. Lineage (GTDB taxonomy): Bacteria > Pseudomonadota > Alphaproteobacteria > Kiloniellales > JAKSDN01 > CALJXB01. The sequence goes on from JAWWCG010000101.1 coordinate 6,865, forward strand.
GCTAGCCTGCGCGACCATGGCCAGCGAACGAGATTCCGACCTGGGCCGGCTGCTCTGGCTGGTCGACAGCGGCGCCGACGAAGCGATCGAGGAGCGGCCGCAGGATCGGCTGCGCCCGGTCGCGCCGCCGCCGGTTCCACCACCCGATCCGCCGCCCGCTCCAGCGCCCGATCCGCCTCGCGGCGCGGGTGCAGGAAGCCAGGGAGCCAGGCCCCAGGAAGCTCTGTGGCGCCCCGACGACGCCGGCCTGCCCTCGGCCGACGCCGCGGTCGCCGACGCCCGCCACCTCGCCGCCGCGGCCGAATCGATCGAGGGCCTGCGCGCCGCGCTCATGGCCTTCGACGGCTGCGCGCTCAAGGCCACGGCCATGAACCTCTGCCTCTATGACGGCAACCCGGCCGCCAAGGTCATGATCATCGGCGAAGCGCCGGGCGCCGAGGAGGACCGCCAGGGCCGCCCCTTCGTCGGCGCCGCCGGCCAGCTCCTGGACCGCATGCTGGCCGCCATCGGCCTCGACCGTCAGTCGGTCTACATCACCAACCTGTTGTTCTGGCGCCCGCCCGGCAACCGCAACCCGACGGCGGCCGAGGTCGCGGCCTGCCTGCCGTTTCTGGAACGCCAGGTCGAGCTGGTCGACCCGAGCCACCTCTTGCTGCTGGGCGCCAGCTCGGTGCGGACGCTGCTCGCCCGCCAGGAAGGCATCCTCAAGCTGCGCGGGCGCTGGCAGCACTATCAGCACGCCGGCCTGCCGCGCCCGATTCCCGCCATGCCCAGCCTGCATCCGGCCTATCTGCTGCGCCAGCCCGCCCAAAAACGCCTGGCGTGGCGCGATTTCCTGGCTTTCGCCCGCGCCTACCGCTCTGGTGAGGATCCGTTAACCTCTTCCTGAATAAGTTAGGCCCGCCGTTGGAAAACGGGGGCCGGACGTTGCGGAACAAAGGCGAATCGATTAGCGTGGCGGCCCGCAAGGTTTCTATTTTCGCGAACGGAAATGGTGGTCTGATGCTGGCCGAGTCCGGCCGGGTACGAGCGGTTTCTGTGCGTGCCGGGCGGCTTGTGGTCGCCGGGCTGCTGGCGCTGTCGGCGATCACGGCGATCTCGCCGGCCGGTCCAGCGCGCGCCGATTCGACCCACGCGCTGGCGGCGCCCCTCGCCGGACCGCTTGCCCCGGCGCCCCTGCCGGAGGTCCTCGCCGCCGAGGACGCGCGGCTCTATCGCGAGATCTTCGCCCTGCAGCAGGACGGCCGCTGGCGCGCCGCCGACGCGCGCATCGCGCGGCTTAAGGACCGGCTGCTCATGGGCCATGTGCTGTTCCAGCGCTACATGCACCCAACCGCCTACCGTTCTAAATTTAAAGAGCTAAAGGCGTGGATGGCCGATTACGCGGACCATCCGGACGCGCGGCGCGTCTACCGGCTGGCGATGAAGCGCCGGCCGTCCGGCGCCGGCACGCCCAAGCGCCCGGCGGCGATCAAGGTGGCACTGACCGGCGAGGCCGGGGTCGCCCCCTATCAGTCGACCAAGAACCTGAGCCGCGCCCAGCGCCGCCGCGCCCAGGCCCTGCTGCGCCAGGTCCGCCGCAACGTCCTGCGCACCCGGCTCACGGTGACCGAGAAGCTGCTCAAGGACCCGGAGGCGCGCCAGCTCCTGGACACGGTCGAGATCGACCAGGCCTTCGGCCAGGTGGCCGCCGCCTGGTACTACTACGGCCGGCCCGACAAGGCTTACCGCCTAGCCGCCGCCGCCGCCGGGCGGTCCGGCCGGCAGGCGCCCCTGGCGCACTGGATCGCCGGCCTGGCGGCCTGGCGGCTCGGGGATTTCGCCGCCGCGGTCGGTCATTTCGAGGACGTCTCCCAGTCCGAGCGCACCACCGGATGGACCAAGAGCGCCGGCGCCTATTGGGCGGCGCGCGCCCACCTGCGGCTGCAGAACCCGGCCGAGGTCAGCGACTGGCTGCTGATCGCCGCCGACTTCCCGCGCACCTTCTACGGCCTGCTCGCCCGGCGCGCCCTGGGCATGGCGATCGACTGTCCGCCGGCGCGCGACGGGCTCGCCCCCGCCGAGGCCGAGCGCCTGATGGCCGACCCCGCGGCGCGGCGGGCGCTGGCCCTGCTCCAGGTCGGCGAGCGCGGGCGCGCCCAGAACGAGCTCGCCCGCCTCGACGGCGACGGCGATCCCGCCCTCGCCGCCGCCCTGCTGGCGCTCAACGACGCCGCCGGTTTTCCCGCCTACGCCATGCGCCTCGCTCGCAGCCTGGTAACCGACGGCGGACGCTGGAGCGGCGAGCAGGTCGACAGCGCCCTCTACCCGATTCCGCCGTGGCAGCCCGAACGCGGCTTCCAAGTCGACCGCGCGCTCATCTACGCC
>JAWWCG010000102.1:0-9215 GCA_033720555.1 Kiloniellales bacterium
CGAGCCAACCGCCGATCAGAACCGCAACGATGGGAATGATCCAGACGAAGGAGATCCGGCGGCGGCGTTCCTGCACCGCGACGTCGGCGACATCGGGGTCGTCGTCTTCACGCCGAGGCGGGCTGTGATCGGTCACTGTTCCTCTCCACGGCATCCCACATGAGTCGCGGGTCGAACATCATGGAGGCGATCATGGTGATAATAACCACGCCGGCGAAGGATGTCGCTCCGATTCCAGGCTCGATGGTGGCGATGGCCTGGAGTTTGACCAGGGCGATGAGAATCGAGATCATGAAAATGTCGATCATCGACCAGCGTCCCACCGATTCGATGATCCGGTAGAGGACCGTGCGGTCCCGCAGCCGCCACGACCAGCCCCGCTGCACCGACAGCAGAAGAAAGACGAGGCCGCAGAGCTTCAACATGGGCACGGTGATACTGGCGAAGAAGACCAGCAGGGCGAGCGGCCACATATTGGCTTCGATCAGCGCCTTGACGCCGCTCAGGATGGTGTCGGGCTCGCCGTGGCCGAACGAGATGACGGTCATCACCGGAAACACGTTCGCCGGGATATAGAGAACGAAGGCGGTGATCACCAGCGCCCAAGTTCGATTGAGGCTGTTGGGCTTTCGGTGGTGCAGATGGGCGCCGCAGCGCGGACAGGTCGGCCGGCGCACCGCCGCCTGCGAGAGGTCCAGCACCAAGTCGCAGCCGTGGCACCCAACGATGTGGTGTCCGGCGCGCCGCTTCGGAAGCTTGCGGAGTCCCTGGTCCCCGATTCTGGCCCAGACGTTGCGCGGCTCGAGCAGGGATTCGGAGGCGGCGAGCACGATGATCAGCACGCTGAAGGCGAACAGCGCGCGACCCAACTCCAAGGTGGCGAGATCCGTCAGCTTGACGTAGGCCACCAGCACGCCAAGCATGAACACTTCCATCATCGCCCAGGGATGCATCAGCTCGACGGCGCGGAACAAGGGCCCCAGCCCCCGGGCCGGCAGCCCGAAGCGAAGGGGGATCAGGACCACCAAAGTGGCGAGCATCTTGGATAGCGGGATCACGATGGTGACCGCGAGCACCAGCGCGGCCAGCGGCCACAGACCCTGATCCCAGAACTCCAGGACGCCGGTGATCAGCGTGCTGGTCTGGACCCGCCCCTCGAGCTTGAAGGTCATGAAGGGGAAAAGGCATGCGATCGCGAACAGCACGAGGCCGGCCAAGTTGAGGGCGATGGCGTAGTCCATGGAGCGGTGGGTTTCGCGATAAAGGCCGGCGCCGCAGCGCGGGCACTTGGCTCTCCCGCCTTCCGGCAAGGCCCTCGGCCGCAAAAACATTCCGCAGTCGTGGCACTCCATCAGTGCCGGTGCCGTCACGGACGCCATGGTGTCCTCTCGCCCGTCGAAATCACCAAATGCCCCCACCGCGCTGTTCCGGCATGTCGGAACCGACCGGCCGCCCCTTCCGCGATAAATTGGGTGTCCCGCCGATGCGCCGACTTCATTGTTTTTATAGTACTAACGCCGCTTCCGAAACCCATATCGCAATTGTGCCCCATGGCGCCCTAGAGTCGCAGGACCGGGATGAAACGACGGCTCGGCGCGGCCGCGCCGCTGAGAGACGCCGGGCACAGGGTCCATCGCCGTCGTGATCGCCTTCGTGATCGCCTTCGTGATCGCCGTCGCGCTGGGTTCCTCGGAACCCGCAGGTTCTCTCTCCGGCTCCCCGGCGGCCCGGCAGTTGCGAAACCGGTCATCGCCTCGACACATCCGCCGGTCAACCTCTCGTCCGAACCGCTGGCCGAGGTGTCGCCTGCGCGAGCCCGCTTGCAAGCCCGCTTGTGCAAGCCCACTTGAGCGTGAGGCGCGATGTCATTTGGATCACTGAACGACCCAGGAGTTTGCCCTGGTTGACGTCAGGTCGTCGGCACATCCTGGCGGGTCGATCCGCCGACGCCTTGCCCCTGCCGGCTCGATGTGCGAGTCTTTGCGAAGAGGCACATCCAACTCCGCCATTGATCCAAACGCCGCGCGACCGCTCACGCCACGCAACGCCACGGCATTGCGTTATAACGGTAGATTAACTTGGCGGATCCACAACCAGCTGAAGGGAGTTTTCTCGTATGAAACTCACGGACCAGCAAATCGCTCAAATAAAAGATCAAATCGGCGCCGAGCCGGTGCCGGCCCAAAGCCCGGCGACGCAGACGCTGTCGGAGCATTTTGGCGAACACACCTTCTACGTCGACGAGGCGGGCCTGCACTTCTTCGAGACGGCGGAAGCCGGCTCGGAAAGCGGCGCGTGCGACGTGCACCCGGTCCGAGTCGCGACCTGGACCGACGAAAAGAGGGAAGCCCTGTCGCCGCACGATCCGGTGGTGGGCGCCACCATGGCAAAGATCGATATGGAGCAATAGCTCCCGTCGCGGGCAAGCCTTCACGTGCTCGACATCGCCCGCTGTCACTATGTTCGCGAAGCGATCCGTGCCAGCCCCCCGGCCCCTGCGGTCGGTCACAGCGTGGGTCCATATCTCAGATAATCCTAAGGAGTGCTATTTCGTGCCAGTTCAATCGTCCACCGGCAGCCGTATCAAGCTCACTCGAACCCGCCTTGGGCTCAGCCTCCAACAGGTGGCGGACCGCGTTGGCGTTACCCGCGAGTCCTTGGCGAATTGGGAGAATGACCGCAGCGAGCCTCGTGGCGTGAAGGTCATGAAATTGGCGGGAGTCCTTCAAGTCCCGATGATCTGGCTGCTCACCGGCGAAATTCCGCCAAGCTCGGAGCGGGAGCCGGCCGCCTCGGAGACCGCCAGAATCGCGCAGAAGCTGGACCGCGCGGTCGCCTTGCAGCGGGACCTCGCCGCGCTCCTGATCGAAGTTTCCGCCGACGTGTCGCGCCTGCAGCGCGAACTCGACGTGGACGGCAAACTGGCCGCCTAAGCAGCGATCGGCGTTCCCTCCGACCACGCCTGGCCGACGCGCCGGCCCCCCGCAGGCAGCGGCCGGACCCGCGCGCCGAGACGGCTGGGTGGGTCGAGAGATCGAGCTAGGATCGAGCGAGGTCGTTGACGGGTGCGCGCCCGCCTTTCCGCGGTGCCTCGCCGGCCTGGAACCGCCGGCCAGCCCCGTCATCTCGCACCCGGAGCCCCGCCCGTGCAGCGCTTCTCCTGTTAGCGGGCTCGGCGCGGCCTCCACCCACAGACCGCCCCGCTACGCCGGTCAGGCGCATGGCGAGATGCGACGTTACCTCTCCTCCTGCGCCGACAGATCACGCGGCCGCCTAGCTTTTGGGTCGTAAGGCGTGCGCAGATGTGGCTTCGCGGCCGACAGGCGCCCGCCGACGTCCACCTGATAGGCGCCGGAAAGGACGAAGTCCTTGTCGACGGCGCGGTCCTTGGACTCGACATAGGCCATGCCGATGCCGGTCGAGAGGGTATGGCCGAAGGCGGCGGACTTGAGCTCTCCCACCGGCACGCCATCGCGCAGCACGAGCTCGCCGCCATAGAGATCGAGCGTTGGATCCTCCATCGTCAGGAGTATCAGGCGGCGCTTGACGCCCTCCTCGCGCTGGCGAAGCAAGGCGTCGCGCCCCGTGAAACCGGTCGGTTTGTCGAAATCGACGGCGAAGGCCAGCCCGGCCTCCAAGGGCGTATAATCGGGCGTCAGCTCCCGGCCCCAGGCCCGATAACCCTTTTCGATGCGGAGCGACTCCAGCGCGTAGTACCCGGCATCGACGAGACCCAGCTCCTCGCCCACCTTCAAGAGAGTCTCATAGACACCGGCGGCGCACTCGCTCGGGATATAAACCTCCCATCCCAGCTCGCCGACATAGGTGATCCGCGAGGCCCGCACCATCGCATAGCCAAGCTCGATCTCCCGACTGGTGCCGAAGGGGAAACTATCGTTGTCCAAGGCCATCCTCGTGGCTCGCGACAACAGGTCCCGCGAGCGCGGTCCCATGACGCCGAGCACCGCATAGGCCGAGGTCACATCGGTCAGGACGGCATGCGCGGCGTCGGAAATGCTCTTGGATATCCAGTCGAAGTCCCTGGTGGATTGCGCGGTTCCGGAGACGATCAGGTATGAATCCCCGTCCAGGCGGGTCACCGTAACGTCGCTTTCATAACCGCCGCGTTCGTTGAGAATGCCGGTGTAGACGACGCTCCCCGGCGCCACCGAGACGTTGTTTGCGCAAATCGATTGCAGGGCCGATTCGGCGTCTTTGCCCTGAAGCAGGAATTTCGAGAATGAAGTTTGGTCGAACACGACCACGCCACCGCGGGCGCTCTCGTGCTCACGCGCCGCGTTCTCGAACCAGGGTTGCCGCGTCCAGCCGTAGGTCAGAACCGGCTCGTCACCGGGATTTGCAAACCACAGGGCGCGTTCCCAGCCCATCTTGCTGCCGAAGCAGGCGCCGCGCTCCTTCAGCGTAGCGTACAGCGGCGAACGCCGCACGCCGCGGGCCATTTCGAACTCCCGGTTGGGCCAGCTCATGGCGTAATGCAGTCCCAGCGTCTCCTTGACCCGGTCGTGCAGCCAGGACTCGCTGGCGTTCGAGCGATGGAACCGGCGGATATCGACCGGCCACAGATCCATCGTCGGCTGCTTCTCGACGATCCATTCCGCCAAAGCGGCGCCGGCGCCGCCCGCGCTCGCGATCCCCATGGAGTTGAAACCCGCGGCGACGAAAAAGTTTCGCACCTCGGGCGCCTCGCCGAGAATGAAGTTGTTGTCGGGCGTGAAGCTTTCGGGGCCGTTCAGGAACTGCTTGATCTCGGCCGTCTTGAGCGCGGGAACCCGGATCAGCGCATTCTCGATCAAGATCTCGAACTGCTCCCAGTTGTCGGGTAACAGCTCGAAAGCGAAGTCCTCGGGAATGCCGTCCATGCCCCAAGGGCTGGCTTCCGGCTCGAAGCCGCCGACCACCAGCCCGCCGACCTCCTCCTTGAAATAGACGTAACCGTCCGGGTCGCGCAGCACCGGCAAATCGGGGCTCGCGCCATCGATCTTTCCGGTCACGATGTACATGTGCTCGGCGGAGTGCAGGGGCACCATGACGCCGCAGAGCCGACCGACGGCCTTGGCCCACTGTCCGGCGCAATTGACGACGATCTCGCACTGGATCTCGGCGTCTTGTGTTTTCACCGCCGACACGGCCCCTTGCTTGAGAGATATCTGCCGCACCCGCGCGCCTTCGACGATGCGAACGCCGCCAAGCCTGGCGCCCTTGGCGAGCGCTTGCGTGAGATCCGAGGGATTGGCCTTGCCGTCGCCCGGAAGCCAGACGGCGCCGCACAAGTCGTCCGTGCGCATGATCGGCCAGCGTCGCAAGGCTTCGCCGGGATCCAAGATCTCGACCGGCACGCCCTGCGCCCGCGCCAGCGCGGCGGTGCGACGCAGCAGGATCATGCGATCCTCGGTGCGCGCCACGGACAGGCTACCGCACTGCCGCCAGCCGGTCGCCTGGCCGGTCTCCGCCTCCAACCGGCTGTAGAGGTCGGTCGAGTAGCGGATCAGCCTGGTCGTGTTCTCATGGGAACGGAGCTGACCGACCAAGCCCGCGGCGTGCCAGGTCGTGCCGCAGCTAAGCTGTCCCTGCTCCAGCAGCACCACGTCGCTCCAGCCCAGCTTCGCGAGATGGTATGCGACCGAGCAACCGACAATTCCGCCGCCGATAATAACGACGCGCGCGTGCGTCGGCATCGTCGTGGTCATAGTTCGTCCTTTGAAAGGGCCTAAGGTTCGGCGATGAGGAGGGTCACCGGCGTGCCGTCGAAGAGCTGACGATCGGCAGCGCTCAGTCCGGAGTCGCTGATCAGATGCGTGACGCGCCCAAAATCGTCGACCCGAACCGGCGCCAGGCATTCGAACTACGAATGGTCGGCCACCACGACCGTCGCGCGCGCGGCACCGAGCATCATCTGACGCAGGGCGCTGGCCTCCCGGGAGTAGTCCATCAGCCAGGGTTCCTGGGTGATCGCCCCGGCGCCGATAAAGGCGTAATCGGCCCGATATTGCTCAAGCATCGCGACGGCGTCCGGACCAATCGTCGCGTCCTCGTGCTCTTGAATCATACCGCCGAGAAGGTGCACGCGGTTGCCGTTGCGGCGCGCCAAAATGCCGCAGATCGTCAGGTCGTTGGTAATGACGGTCAGCCTCTCCTTGTCCGCCAGCGCGTGGGCGACCGCCTGCACCGTTGACCCGCAATCCAGGATCACGACGGCTCCGTCCGGAACCAGGCTCGCAGCCGTTCGGCCAATGGCTTGCTTCTCCGCGGGATTGGTGCCCAGGCGCTCGCGGATCTCCGGTTCCTGAGAGTCCACCGCGATCGCCCCGCCATGGGTCCGCTTCAACTGCTGGCTCTGCGCCAAGAAGCTTATGTCGCGGCGAACGGTCTCCGGCGACACCTTCAGGATCGCCCGAAGGTCCCGCACACTTACCGCCCCTTCGCGGGCGAGAAGCTCGAGGATCGATTTGTGACGCTGCTCCATTAGCATGGCTGCGAGTCTACCTGTCCAAGCTGCCTATTTCTAACCCGTAAACGTCTCGCGCCGTCTCGGGCGTGATGTAACCGTCTTCGAGGTCTCGCATCACCAGCTCCCGAGATCGTTCCCGCACCGGCCCATAACCGGCGCCGCCTCCGGTATTGACGCTCAGCACGTCGCCCGCTTGCAAGATACGCGAGGTCTTGGACGGCAAGTTCAGGTCCTCTCCGTCGCGCGACAGGACGCAGGACGCCTCTTGTCCCGCGGCGGCGCCGAATAGGCCCTCGGGCTTGAAATTGAAGCGATCGCCGTATTGCGCGTACTGAATGCCGTCCTTCAGGATGGCGTACCGACGGACGATCCCAAGACCGCCACGCTGGCGCCCCGCGCCGCCCGAATCGGGCCGCAAGCCATAGCCGACCACGCGGAAATAGTCGAAATCCATGTCCAGCGACTCGACCGGCGCGTTGGAGCAGTTCGACATTGGGCCGTCGACGCCCGAGCAGCCGTCCAATTCGGCCGACGCGCCATAACCGCCGCCTATGATTTCGTGATAGACCTTATAGCCGTGCGCGCCGGAATGGCTGAGATACGGCCCGGTCGTGGTGTCGAATCCTGCAGCCATGACGCGCTCGGGGGCGGCCTGCGCGAGCGCTTTCATGACGGCGTTGAAAGCCCGGTAGCCGGCCACCATGCGGGCGCGGACCGGCGCGGGGTGCTTCGGATTGAGGATCGTTCCGAGCGGCGCCGATATCTCGATCGGCCGCGCCGTCCCGGCGTTGAAGGGAACGTCCGGCGCCGTGAGCGCCGCTTTGATGCAGCTCATTGTCGAGGCCAAGGTCGAGGCATAGGGGGCGTTGATGTTCGATCGGACTTGCGGGCTGGTGCCTGTGAAATCCACCGAAATGCGATCGTCCTCGATCACGACGCGCGCCTTAAAGCGAACGGGGTCGTCGGTTATTCCATCGCTGTCCATGAGATCCTCGCCGTCGAAGGTCCCGTTCGGGATCTCCGAGATGGCCGAGCGGATCCGCCTCTCGGCATAGTTCTGCAGTTCCTCCATCGTGGCGACCACCGTCGCGCTGCCGTATTTCTCGCAGAGCTGACGCACGCGAGCTATGCCCGTGTTGTTGCCGGCGAGCTGAGCGTAGAGGTCTCCGATCGTCTGCTCCGGCACACGGAAATTCTCGGCGAAGAGCCGCTCCACCGCGCCGCCGGCCCAATCCCGAGACAGACTGAATCGCACCGGCGGGATAATGAGACCTTCCTGATAAAACTCTCGTGCGGCCATGTTGAGGCCGGGGGCGCCGCCGCCGACATCGATATGGTGCGCCACGCTGGCCGCGAAGCCGACCAACTCTCCGCCCACGCGTATCGGCGAGAACATGAAAATATCCGGAAGATGCTGACCGCCGAAATAGGGATGATTGGTGATCAGCACATCGTCCTCGGTAAGCGCGGAGAGGTCGTAATAGCGCGCGAAGGGCTCGAACGCCGTGCTGATCGAACCGAGGTGCATCGCGTTCAACTCCGCCTGGGCCACGACATGGCCGTGCCTGTCGAGCAGCGCGGAGGAGGCGTCGTTCGCATCGCGGACGATTGTCGAATAGGCCGAGCGGATCAGCTTGACGCCCATTTCGCGCGCGGCGGCGATCAGAGACTGACTGATGACGGCGTGATCGCTGGCGGTGATCGTCATTTCGCACGGTCCTCTCGCAAGATCTCTAGGCTGGCGCCCGCGACAAGGCGCGCCGCCCATCCCTCGGGCACAAATATCGTCGAGCTCACGTCGTCCACGATGGCGGGGCCGGCGAGCGTTTCGTCCGCACCCAGGCCGGTGCGCGTGGTGCCGACACAGGCGATCGTCCGGCCGCGCAAATGCAGATCGTAGGATCGGCGGGGATCTTGCCCATTGGCGCGTTGCGGTCTGATTCTTGGCAATCTATCGGTCTTCACGACGGCGCCCAGCCGGAAGGACACGACCTCGACCGCCTTCCCGGGCGTCGCCGGATAGGAATAGGCGCGCAGATGCACCTGGGAGAAGGCCTCTCGAAGCTCCTCGCCGGTTAGCTTCGACAAGCCCTCCGGCGGAAGTTCGACGGCGACCTCGAACGCCTGGCCGACATGGCGCATCTCCAACGTCAGGCTGTAGTCCGGCGCAGCCTCGTCGATTCCCAGAGCTGCGAACCTGCCGGCGGCGCGACCGCGAAGCTCGCGATAAACCTCGTCGATCACCTCCGGCGATGTCTCGTCGACCTGGAAGCGCCGGGTCAAGGTGTCGTATTGGCGGTAATCGGACGCGAGCAGTCCGAAGGCGGAGAGCACGCCGGCAAAGGGCGGAACGAGAACCCTGCCGATGCCCAGGCTTTCCGCCACCTCGCAGGCATGCAGCGGGCCGGCGCCGCCATAGCCGACCAGCACGTAATCCCGCGGATCTCGCCCGCGTTCCGTCGAAATGAGCTGAATCGCGCGCACGATGTTGGCGGTCGCCAGCTCGATCGCGCTCGTCGCCGCCTCCTGTACCGACAGGTTCAAGGATTTGGCCAAGTCGACAAAGGCCCGGCGGGCGGCCTCCGAATCGATGGTCATCGCGCCGCCAAGGAAGGCTTCCGGCCGGATCGTGCCGCGGACCACATTGCCCGCCGCCAGCGCCTGTGAGACAGATTTGGGGAATTGAATAAGAGAGGATTTCTGGCTCATCGTAACCACGAAGGAGTGGAGATGAGACAGAGACCCG
>JAWWCG010000103.1:0-9204 GCA_033720555.1 Kiloniellales bacterium
GCGCGCGCGATCGGCCTTTTCGGCCAGAGCCTTCAGGGGCTCGGCGACCAGGACGGGATAGCGCGGCGCGCTCTCCAGCCGCCTGAGGTGCTCCGGCAGGCGCGCGAGCTGCGCCGCGGCGTGGTCGCGTGAGCCTTGCAGATCCGGCAGCGGGCGCACCGGCGCGCCGTTCTCCAGCACCGGCTGGATCAGGGCGTCTCCCGCGCTCGCCTGCCCCTCGAGGGTCAGCACGTCGCCGGTCATGATCCCGTCGTCGCCATAGCGCCGGTAGACCTGCTTGCGGCCCGGCCAGGTCGCCTTGCCGGTCGAGAGCTTGCGCTTGGGCCGCCCGGCGTACTCCTGCAGCTTGTAGGCGCAGTCGAGCGCGGGCGCGTCCACCGAGGTGGTCAGGCTGGTGCCGATGCCATAGCCGTCGATCGGCGCGCCGTCTCTGACATGGCGTTGCAGCAGGCTTTCGTCGATGCCGCCGCTGGCGAAGATCTGCACCGACGACAGGCCGCCCTGGTCCAGGATTTGGCGCACCATGCGCGCCTCCGCCGCGAGGTCGCCGCTGTCCAGGCGCACGCCGCGGATCTCGATCCCCTCCCCGCGCAGGCGCGGCGCCAGGCGCACCACCGCGCGCGCGGCCGCTTCGGTGTCGTAGGTGTCGAGCAGCAGGACCACGTTGTCCGGCCGCGAGCGCGCGAAGGCCTCGAACGCGGCGGTCTCGTCGTCGTGGGCCTGGATAAAGGAATGGGCCATGGTGCCGGTGATGGGAACGCCGTAGAGCCATTGCGCCGGCGTCGTCGCGCTGCCCGCGAAGCCGGCGATATAGCTCGCCCGGGCGGCCAGCAGCCCCGCCTCGGCGCCGTGCGCGCGACGCAGGCCGAAGTCGATCAGGGCCTTGCCCTCGGCGGCCAGCACCATGCGGGCGGCTTTCGAGGCGATCACGCTCTGGAAATGCAGCAGGTTGATCAGGCGCGTCTCCAGGAGCTGCGCCTCGGGCAAGGGCGCGGTGATGCGCGCGATCGGCTCGTCCGGGAAAAACACGGTGCCTTCGGGCATGGCGTGCAGGTCGCCGGTGAAGCGGAAGTCGACCAAGTAGTCGAGCGTGTTGCGGGCGAAGCGCCCGCTCCGGCTCAGCCACGCGAGCTCGGCAGGCTCGAGGCGCGCGGTGGTGAGGAACTCGACGGCTTGCGCGAGGCCCGCGGCCATCAGGAAGCCGCGAGCGGCGGGCAGCTTGCGAACGAAGAACTCGAACACCGCCGTCTCGGTCATGCCGGCGTCCAGGTAGGCCTGGACCATGTTGAGCTCGTAGAGGTCGGTCAGCAGCAGGCCGCCGGCGACGGCGCCAAGCGGCGCTCGCGCGGGCCCCTCGGCCGGCCCGCCGCCGCGCTCGCTCTCGGCCGGCGCGCGACAGCCCGCGCGGCGGGATAGCTCCGGCCTCGTCATGAGCGGTCCACAGCGCTTACGTCTCCGATCCGAGACTCATGCCGCCTCGGCGCGCGGATTTCAACGACCGAGGCCGCTCCGACATCGGACCGAGCGGCCGCCCCCGCCCGAGGGCCGCGAGCGGGACGGACAAAGAAATGACCCGCGCCGAACCCTCCACCACCCTGAGGTTCCCCCCTGGGCGCACGCAGAGTTCGGCTGCGGGCCTCGTCCCGGCGGATCGCGGCCATCCCGGAACTGCCTCGGTGCGGTCCCCGTCACCCGTGGTGGCGGTTCGTCGCCCGATCGTTCCGGCTGGGCTCCCCGCTGGGACAAACCCGATCCTAGACCGGCGGCGACCGGGAGCATTGATGTGAATCAAAACGACGATCCGCCGACGCCGCCGGCCCGCGGGCCGGAGGTTTCCAGCGCCTTGGAGAGCAGGACGTACTTCTCGCTGTGCCCGGCGGCCTGCAGCAGCCAACGGGCGTAGCGGTGAAGGAGTGCCGACTCGGAGGCCTCGAGCCGGAATTGGATGAGGCCGTAGTCGCGGCTCGCCGCGATATCTTCCATGGCGTCCAAGAGGACCGACAACACGGCGTTCCTTTGCCGCTCCGTCGTCGCGACCACCACGAGATGGTCGACGGTGAAGACCGGCTCGCTGTTCAAAGCGACATCGGCACGATAGCTCGCCAAGCCGAGAATGATGCCTTTTCCGTTCTGAACGGTATGGATTCCGCCCGACGACCTCTGGGTCCGGGAAATGCGCCGGTGCGCGAACTTCCGCCACGCCGCCGGCGAGACGTCCGCGGCGACGAGTTGAATCAGCGAATAGGCCTGAGCGACCTTTTGCGGCGTTAAAGCCTGGAGTCTGAGACCTAGCATGGCGTCTGTCATCGGCGGTCAAACCAGACTCGCGCAGTTCATGGCGATGGCATATGATCTGTATCAAATGGCCGCGAACAGCGGCCAAGCGGCTGCGAGCGACTGGCGGCGTCCTCTTCGACCCAGGGCCGCCTCAAGTCGGCTCGCCAGGCCGCTGTCTGGGACGAGCGAGAGACGGGGAGGCGCCTCGGCGTGGTGCCTCGATGACTGAAAACACTGCGGCGGCGGCGCGCACCTTGGCCGATATTCAGCCGTGCGGAACCTGCCCGGTGCGGGGTTTGGCGGTCTGCGGCGTCCTCGATCCCCAGGAACTCTACGCCCTGGCGGAAATCGTCCACGAACTGCACCGCACGCACCGCCAGTCGGTGATCGTCGAGGGCGACGAGGCGGACAGCTTCTATATCGTCACCGGCGGCGTGGCCAGCGTTGAGAAGCTGCTGGCCGACGGCCGGCGCCAGGTCGTCGGATTCCTCTACCCGAGCGATTTCTTCGGCTTGGCCATAGACGGCCGCTACGCCTACAACGTCACCGCCGTCACCAATCTGTCGCTCTGCCGGCTCGACCGGGCCAAGTACCTGAACCTGATCGAGCGATTCCCGAAGCTCGAGCACAGATTGCTCGGCATGGCGAGCGACGAGCTGGCCGCGAATCAGGAGCAGCTCCTGGTTCTCGGGCGCAAGACGGCGAAGGAAAAGGTGGCGTCCTTCCTGTCCACGCTCTCCGAGCGCAGCGGCCGGCTTGGCCACGCGCGGAGCCCCGTTTGGGTGCCGATGACCCGGGGCGACATCGGCGACTATCTGGGGGTCACCACCGAGACGACGAGCCGCATGTTCACGCAACTGCGCAAGGAGGGACTGATCGAGTTCCTGCCCGATGCCATGATCGCCCTATGCGACGCGGCGCGGCTCAAGGAGATCGCCGACGGGGGCTAGCCCGCGCCGGCCCGTCCCGCGCCGGCCTGTGGGGCGGCCCGTGGGGCGGCGGCGCCGAAGGCCCGGGCTTGCGCCAGCAGCTCGATCACCTCGTCGTCGCTAAACTGGTGGAAGTCCCGGTAGAACAGCCCGATCGCCAGGAACGTCTGCGGCGTCTCGAGGCAGTGGATGGCGTCGGCTTCCGGGCGCAGCTCCGCGACGCTCGAGGCGGGCGCCACCGGCGCCGCCAGCACCAGGCGGGCCGGCTCGCGCCGGCGGATCGCCCGCAGGGCCGCCTTGATCGTCGCGCCGGTGGCGATGCCGTCGTCGGCGACGATGGCGGTCATGCCGCACGGATCGACGCGCTCGCGGCCGGCGAGGTAGAGCCGCCGCCGCTCGTCGATCTCCGCGAGCTTGCGTCGGACCTCGTCCGCCAGGAACGCCTCCGTCAGGCCCAGCGGCTGGACCACCTGCGGGTTCAGCACGACTTGAGGCTCGTCGCCGTCGACCACCGCGCCGGCCGCCAGCTCCGGCTGCTCGGGCACGCCGATCTTGCGGACCAGAACCAGGTCGAGCGGCGCGTCCAGGGCCTTGGCGATCTCGTAGCCCACCGGCACGCCGCCGCGCGGCAGGGCGAAGACGGCAGGCCGCCGGCCCCGATAACGAAGCAGCTCCTGCGCCAGTTCCCGGCCGGCCTCGTGGCGATCGAGGAATCGGGTCATCGCTCTTCACCCGCCACGGCGCGATCCTTCGGCCGAACGCGCCGACATGGAAAGCATAGGACCAAGGCGGATCGGGCGACATTGCGCTAGATCACGTCCGATCTCAAAATCGGCCGCTATCAAAGGCCCGCGCCGCCCGCCGGCGCCAAGGGGGACGATGTGCCAGCGCGAACGAAAGGCTCCCGGGATCCCGACCCCGGCCTCGCGGAGAAGGTCGCGGCGCTCAGGCGGCCGCAGTGCTATGGCGAGCCGGTCGGCCGGGTCGAGGCCCTGGAGACCCACCAGTCCTGGGTGTTCCTCACGGCGCGCCACGCCTACAAGCTGAAGAAGCCGGTGCGCCTCGCGTTTCTCGACTTCAGCACCCTCGAGGCCCGCGAGCGCGACTGCCGAGAGGAGGTGCGGCTCAACCGGCGCCTGGCGGCCGAGACCTATCTCGGGGTCGTGGCGCTGACCCGGGGCCCGGACGGCGACTTGCGGGTCGGCGGCCAGGGCGCGGTGGTCGACTGGCTGGTCAAGATGCGCCGCCTGGCCAGCGACCTGATGCTGGACCGGGTGATCCTGGCGGGCCGGGCGGATGCCCGGGTGATCGGCAAAATCGCCGACCTGCTGAGCGCGTTCTACGGCGGGCTTGCCCCGGTCGTGCTGAGCCCGTCGCGCTACGTCGCGCGGTTCGAGCGCGAGATCGACGAGCACCGCCGCGAGCTGGCGCGCGCCGATTACGGCCTGCCGCGCGCGCTCGTCCGTGCCGTCACCGGGGCCCAGGGCGACTTCCTGCGCGAGCGGGGGGCGCTCCTGCGCCGGCGCGTGGACGAGCGCAGGATCGTCGAGGGTCACGGCGATCTCAGGCCCGAGCACGTCTATGTCGGCGATCCGCCGGAGGTGATCGATTGCCTGGAGTTCAGGAAGGCGTTCCGCATCGTCGACCCGGCGGACGAGCTCGCCTTTCTCTGGATGGAATGCGCGGGCCTCGGCGCGCCGGATGTGGGCGAAGGGCTCTGGCGGGCCTATGCCGATCGGTCGGGCGACGACGCCCCGGCCCCCTTGCTGGGCTTCTATCGCTCGCACCGCGCCTGCCTGCGCGCCAAGCTGTCGCTGTGGCATCTCAAGGACCGCGACCTGCGCGACCCGGACAAGTGGCGCTCGCGGGGCGCGTCCTATCTCGCCTTGGCGGGCGAGGCGGTCGGCGAGCTCGCCGCCGCCGGCGAGCCGCGGGATCAGCCCTCGAGCAGCTCGACCAGCGATCCGCCGCCGTGAAGGCGCTCGATCGCCCGGGCGAAGAGCCCGGCCGCGTCGACCTGAACGAGCTTCTCGGCCCGCAAGTCCGGCGAAAGGCGAAACGGGGGGATCGTATCGGCGACGATCAGCTCGTCGATCTCCGGACCGGCCAGCAGGCGATTGGCGTCGCCGACGAAAAGGCCATGGGAGGCCGCGGCGAAGACCTCGCTCGCCCCCTGCGCCCGGCACGCCTTGGCGGTGCGCGCCATGGTCGTCCCGGCGCTGATCAGGTCGTCGATGATGACGGCGGCCTTGCCCGATACCTCGCCGACCAGGGTTTCGCCGCGAACCTCGCCGAGGCTCCGGGTCTTTTCCATGAACGCGCCGCCGATCGGCCGGTCCAGGACGCGGCTGAGGATCTCGCGCAGGCGCTCGGCGCGCTTCACCCCACCGGCGTCCGGCGAAACCACCGCGACCTCGGGCGTTCGGATCCGCGCCGCGAGGTGGCGCGCGAACAGCCCGGCCGCCTCCAGATGGTCGGTGCGGCAGCGGAAGGCGTTCTGGAAAGCGGCCAGATTGTGAACGTCGAGGCTCACCACCCGGTCCGTCGCCACCGCCTCGAACAGGGCCGCCACGTAGCGCGTGGTGACGGGATCGCGGGGCTTCGTCTTGCGATCCTTGCGGGCGAAACAGAGGTAGGGCACGACCGCCGTGACCCGCGCCGCCGAGGCGTCCTTGAGCGCGCCGATGAAGAACAAGAGGCGGCACAGCTTCTCGTCCGCGCTCAGCCGGTCGTCGCCGTGCAACGACTGAACCACGAAGACATCGCGATCGCGCACGTTCACCAGGGGACGGATCTTGTACTCGCTGTCCTCGAAGGTCCGCTCCTCGTGATCGCTAAGCGCGATCCCCAGATGGCCGGCCACCTTTTCGGCGTAGGGGCGACCGCACTCCAGGCTGAAGAGCCGCAAGTCGGAACCGGCCATCGGACGCCTCCCGTTTCGTCGGGCCCCGGGGCGCGCGGCCGTCCCGGGCCTAGAGATGCTCCTTCTCGAACTCGCTGCAATCGTAGCCGAGCCGGTCGAGGCCGTCGGCCAGGTAGTCGCCGAGCAGCGGCGTGCCGAGCAGGTAACCCGCCGTGTGCTCGCTGTGGGCGGCTTCGGCCTCCTGGCGCAGGTCGCCCCATTCTTCAGCCGAGGCGTCCGAGCGGCCCAGCCAGAGGAGCGTCACCAGGTCGATCTGCTCGTCCTCGTTCAGGTCGTCGACCACCGTCCTGATCTCCTCGACGACCGGATCGTCGGGATAGTCCTCGAGGACGCCGCGCATATCGTCGTCCGACGGGTTGGAGCCGGGGTCCGGCTCGACCACCTCGATCTTGGCGTCGAACTCGCGCGCCTTGATGATGAGATAGCACACGATGCGGGGGTCGATCTGGAGCATCGATTGGGTCCTCCGGCGAGTCTCAGCGCTCGATCAGGTGGTGCTTGCCGATCGGCGTCACCGTGGTGGCCTGCGGTCCCTTCTCGCTCTCGCCGGCGGCGATCACCAGGCGAAGCTCGTCGCCGACCTTGAGGCTTTCGAAACCGTCGTTCACCACGCTGTTGCGGTGGAAATAGACCTCTTGCCCGTCCGGCAGGGCGGCGATGCCATAGCCTTGGAAGCCGTTGAGCAGCGAGACCGTGCCGTGCAGCGGAACGTCGTGCGACTTGGTCCGGCCGGCGGACTTTCTCGAGTGGTCCTCCAGTTGCCGGCGCGCGGCGTCGAAGGCGTCCCGCACGGCGACGTAGACGTCCTCGTGGGCGTGATGCTGGCCCGGATCGCGGTCGACGACGATGGTGTGGCCGGGCACGCCGATCTCGATCCGAACGTGATAGACCTTCCCCTTGCGCTGGTGCCGGTGCGGCGCCTCGACCACCACCCGGCACGAGTTGATCCGACTGAAGAAGGTCTCGAGCTTGTCGACCCGTTCGCGGACCCTGGCTTCGACCGCCTCGGAGGCGTCCATATTGCGGAATGAAAGCTCGAGTGGGACATCCATAGACTTGCTCCTCGATCGTCTCGCTACACTCTCAACTCAAACGCGGCTTCGCCCTAGCCCTTGATGCAGACCATCGGCTCCAACCGCGCGACCTTCCGCGCGATACCCGCGCCCTCGGCCGCATCGACCACGCGGGTGACGTCCTTGTAGGCGTCCGGCGCTTCCTCGGCGACGCCGCGATAGGACGGGCTGCGCACCACGATTCCCCGGGCCGCCAGATCGTCGACCACCTGCCGGCCGCTCCACAGCTTGCGCGCCCGATGGCGGCTCATCCGCCGGCCCGCGCCGTGGCAGGCCGAGCTGAACCCGCGCGACTCGTTGCCCGGCGCGCCCACCAGCACGTAGGAGGCGGTGCCCATGGTGCCGCCGATCAAAACCGGCTGACCGCTCGCCCGCAACTCGGGCGGCAGGTCCGGATGGCCGGGACCGAACGCGCGGGTCGCCCCTTTGCGATGGATGTAGAGCCGCCGGGGCCGGCCTTCAAGCTGGTGCTCCTCCACCTTGCAAGTATTGTGCGAGACGTCGAACAGAAGCGGCAGGCCGGCGCCGGGAAAAAGCGCCGCGAAGACCTCGCGAGTCAGGCTGGCGATGATCTGCCGGTTGGCCAGGGCGCAATTGATCGCTGCCCGCATGGCGCCGAGATAGCGTTCGCCGATGGGCGAGTCGATCGGCGCGCAGGCCAGCTCCCGGTCGATCAGGACGATCGCGTGGTCGGGCGCCGCCTCCACCATCTCCCGCAGGAATTCCGTGCCGATCTGATGGCCCAGGCCGCGCGAGCCGCAATGAATGCTGACCACCACCTCGCCCCGCCGCAGGCCGAAGCCCTTCGCCGCCGCCTCGTCGAAGATCTCCGCGACCTCCTGGACCTCCAGGTAATGGTTGCCGGAGCCGAGCGTTCCCATCTCCCGTCTCTGGCGTTGCTTGGCGCGCTCCGAGACGCACGCCGGCTCGGCCCCGGCCATGCGGCCGTGCTCCTCGATGCGCTCGAGATCCGCCGGGACGCCGTAGCCCTCGGCCACCGCCCAGGCGGCGCCGCCGGCCAGCATGTCGTCCATGGCCTGGCGCTCCAGGACGATCCGGCCGTGGCTGCCGAGGCCGGCGGGGATCCGGGCGAACAGCCGGTCGGCCAAGTCGCCGTGCTTGGCCGCCACCGCCGGCCGCTCGAGGCCGGTCAGCATGCAGCGCACGCCGCAGGAGATGTCGAAACCGACGCCGCCGGCCGAGACGACGCCGCCCCGGTCCGCGGCGAAGGCCGCGACGCCGCCGATCGGAAAGCCATAGCCCCAATGGGCGTCCGGCATGGCGTAGGAGGCCGTGACGATCCCCGGCAGGCTGGCGACGTTGGTCACCTGCTCGCGCACCTTCTCGTCCATGTCGGAGATCAGGGCCCGGTCGGCATAGATCACCCCGGGCACCCGCATCGCCCCGGTGGGGGGAATGCGCCACTCGTAGGGGCCGGCCTGCTCGAGTGTCGACAGATCCATGCGATCACGCTCCCGTCCCGCGCCCGCCGCGCCAGGCTCACACGTCGACGACGCATTCCGCCGTCCAGGTTTCGTCCAGGTTCCGGGCGACGCGGAGGGCGGTATAGGTGGCGCCCTTGACCTCGGCGGCGGGCCGATGGCGGGCGACGTCGACCGGCTCGCCCCAGGCCGTGGCGTCGAGAGCGCCGTCGGCGATCGTCACGGCGAAGCGGCGGAAGATCATGCCCCGCGTCGCCATCTCGAAGACCAGGGCGTTCAGCCACTCGACGAACAGCAGCTCCAGATCGCGCGCCGCGCAATGAACGGCGACGGCGTCGCGGGGCTCGACCCACTGCGGATCGGTCACCACGCCGGTGAGAGCGAGCGCGCCCTGCTCGAAGGCGGCCGCCGGCGAGTCGCCCACCCCGCGCACGCCGATGTCGGCGTCGTGGGCGAAGTGTTCCCAGCGGGGCGCCCGGCGGCGCGCTTCCGGATCGGGCGGACTGGGCGATGGCATGGCGCTCCGTTCGGTCACGCGGAGAAGAGAACCACGGGCCGCC